>DNWZ01000753.1:266-13291 GCA_003506095.1 Planctomycetaceae bacterium
TCCACCGAATCTCTTTGACCGCCTGGTAAGCCCGCAATTTCGCGCCGCTGATCGAATTGCCCATCGCCGTGACGCCTAGTACGCGGCCCCCGTCGGTAACAACTTGACCGTCTCGCAACGCCGTTCCGCCGTGAAAGACCTTCACGCCTTCGATTTCTGCCGCCCGATCGAGCCCGGTGATCACTCGGCCGGATTCATATTGTCCCGGATAACCTTCGCTGGCCATCACGACACAGATGCTCGGGTCGGGACTCCATTTGGNNGATCGATCTGATCGAGCTTGCCCAACACGACCGCTTCGAGGATATCAAGCAAGTCGCTTTCCAATCGCATCAGCAACGGCTGACACTCGGGGTCGCCGAATCGCGTGTTGAACTCGAGCACCTTGGGCCCGGCCGACGTCAGCATCAGTCCCGCGTACAAAACACCCCGAAACGGCCGCCTGGCTCGTTTCATCGCGTGAACCACCGGCACCAAAATGTCTGACTCGATCTTGGTCATCATCGCTTCATCGACCAGCGGCGTCGGACAGTACGCCCCCATACCGCCCGTATTGGGCCCCTGGTCGCCATCGTAAGCGGGCTTGTGGTCTTGGGCGGCAGGAAGGGTCAGAATGGTCGATCCGTCGGTGATCGCTAAAACGCTCGCCTCTTGGCCAAACAAACGCTCCTCAATGATCAATTCCTTGCCCGCTTCGCCAAACTCGCGACGGGCGGCGATACGGTCGATCGCATCAAGAGCTTCGCGCCGGTTGGAACAGACAATCACACCCTTACCCGATGCCAAGCCATCGGCTTTCACCACAACAGGCACCGATGCGTCGGTCTCCGGATACAAATCTTTGATGTACCGCGACGCGCTTTCGGCGTTTCGGAACGTTTGATACCCGGCCGTCGGAACGTCGGCGGTGTGGAGCAAGTTTTTACAAAAAACCTTGCTCCCTTCTAATTCGGCCGCCGCTTTCGAAGGGCCGAAAGCACGAATTCCGGCGGCTTGCAAATCGTCGACCAGCCCGGCAACCAACGGCGCCTCGGGGCCGACGACCACGAGGTCGATCTGATTCTCCTTGGAAAACCTGACAATTCCTGCTTTGTCAGTCACAGGAATCGGCACATTGGTGGCCTCTGCCGCCGTGCCCGCGTTTCCTGGGGCGACATAAATTTTGGTAATTCGCGGGCTTGAACTGAGTTTCCAGCACAACGCATGCTCGCGGCCACCGGAACCGACAATCAAAACTTTCATAACAAAGGCCGGGAAAAACAGCGGAAAGGGTTACTAAACGTCGCAAAAACTGTTGCCTTCGCGATTGGCCGCTCATGGTAGGACGATTCGTGCTTGCGCCGAAGGGGGCGAAAACAAGGTTCCCTTCCCAATCCACATTCCGACTTAGTGGAAAAATAACATCCCCTTACTTCCCATTTAACGGTAGACAAAGCCTCCGGAAACTGTAAAATGCGGTTATACCTGCCAGCCAGAAAAGAATCTGTCGTCCGTATTGATCCTCCCTGGGACGACCTTCTGGCTTTGACTTTTGAAAGAAATGGAGGCGATAGCACGGGTTTCTCATCTGTAACAGCTATCGCCTCCATTTTTCATTTCATCTAAATCCCTGATAAATGCAGCTGCTAAGACTGCTCGACTTGCCATCTGCAACATCCGTGTATGATGGAACGGTCAAAAGGGACAGACTTCCCCACATTACCCACCCTCACAAACGAGTATTCGTGATGCGAATCGCATTTGCACTGGCCGCATTGTTTGTCACGGCCCCAGTTTTTGCCCAAGAAACCGGCACCTTGAGCGTCAAGTTCGTCTACGGCGGCGCCGCGTTCAAGCCAGCGGCGGTGGACGTCAACAAAGATAAAGAGTTCTGCGGCAAGCACCCCTTGTTCAACGAGCGGTTGCTGGTTGATGAGGAAACGAAAGGTATTCAAAACGTTGTACTTTACGTCTTCACCGGACGCGGCGGATCGAAGCTGGCCCCCCAGGCCCCAACCAACGCAACGCACGTTTTAGCTAACGACAAGTGCCGGTTCGAGCCGCGGATTGTTGTCCTGCAAGCTGGCGATACTCTGAAAATCACCAACCCTGACGCTGTCGGCCACAACGCCAACCTGAACTTTTTTGTCAATCCGGCGCAGAACATCACGATTCCGCCAGGTGCCGAAAAATTGGTCAACGTCGCGAAGGCCGAACCGGCTCCGATTCCTGTCGACTGCAACATCCACCCTTGGATGCGTGCTTACGTCATCGCTTTGGATCACCCATTCGTCAGCGTTAGCGACAAGAACGGATCGCTGGAAATCAAGGGCTTGCCAGCTGGCGAAAAGCTCTCGTTCCGACTCTACCATGAAGCGGCAGTCGGGACGATCAAGGAAGTCATGATCAATGGCAAAGCGACCGAACTGAAGAAGAACGTGCTCGAACTCGACATCAAGAGCGGCATGAACGACCTTGGCACGATCACGATCCCAGCGAGCGCGTTGGCCGTTCAATAAATCGGTTGAAATCAGACTGAATCTTTCAAGCGACTCGGCACAACGCATCCGTTGGGCCGAGTCGCTTTTTTTACCATCGGACATCGGCAACGGCGCCCCACTTGTCATGGCCTACGAAATGACTTGATCCGTTGCGCCGGCCCCTCTTTTCACGGGAACGACAATAAGACACGCTTAGTTCATCCCCAGCCCTGTAAACCGATTTCGCTCCGCCAAACAACGCCAGCAACCTTCGATTCATCCATGGATTCGTATTTCCGCATCGCCGGTTCGTTGGTTGGTCCCGCTGCGATTTTTGCAATCCTAGCGGTCGCCGGCTGTGACGCTCCGCCAGGATCGTTCAACGCCAACGATCTGTACGCGCAAGTCGTTGCCACTCGGCAAAACAGCCAGCCCGGCCAAGCGGCAGCTGATGTGAGCATGGTAATGGAGTCGCTGTTCGGAACACCCGACGCCCCCAAATTGCCCAATGCGATTCCGACCAACCTGGTCGATCCGGAAAACTTGACCCGCGCCGCTGGGCCCGTGTACAGCGACGAAGACGACACGCATTTCGGCATTTATCGCAGCCGATGCGTCGTCTGTCACGCACTGGACGGCAGCGGTGCTGGGCCCGCAGCGGCGCTGCAGAACCCTTATCCGCGAGACCTTCGCGCCGGCGTCTTTAAGTACAAGAGCACACCGCGTGGCGAGAAACCGACCAAAGAAGACCTGTTGGCGATCCTGAAACGCGGGGCTCCAGGCAGTGCAATGCCAGCTTTCGATCGGCTGCCACAAGAAGATTTGGACGCGCTGGTCGATTACGTGATCTATCTGTCGATCCGTGGCGAAGTCGAGCGACGGTTGATCCAGTTTGCAGTGACCGAGATGGGCTACGGCGATCAAGACGGCGCGGCGATCGATTCCGAGCGACTGATCCTCGATGCCGAAGGAAAATTGACCGATCCCGAACTGCGTCAAACCGTTTCGCAGATCATCGAAAACGTCGCTGGCCAGTGGTCCGATCCGACTCCGATCACCGTTCCGCCAATGCCTGATTTCGAAGGCGACGATTTGGTTGCGGCGATCGAGCGTGGTCGAGAACTGTTCCACGGCCAACAAGCGAATTGTGCGTCATGCCATGGGACCAACGGCAACGGCCAAGCGGTCACGCTGGACTTCGACGATTGGACCAAGGAGTTTACGACGCTGCTGGGGATCTCACCCGGCGATAAAGCGGCTGTAAAACAAATGCGTAAGCTGGGCGCGTTGCCTCCGCGACCTATTTCGCCACGCAACCTTTCGTGGGGCGTTTACCGGGGTGGCGACGATCCTGAAACGCTCTATCGTCGCTTGGTTGCCGGTATCGCCGGAACACCGATGCCGGGATTGCTGGTGCAAGAGGGCGAAGGCTCAACAGGCGTCACACTCGATCAGGTGTGGGATTTGATCGCTTATTTGCGTTCGTTGGGCGATCTGCAACTTGCGGGAACCAGTCGATGAACGAGACCAAACGCATTCGAGATCGCAAACGGTCGCTCGGGGCGATCGTGGGACTGGCTGCCGGTCTATCGTTGATGTGGGCGCTGGGGTTGGGCGGTGTTCTGTATGGTTTCCTGTTCGGAGCCGGCGGCACGGTGATCGGCGGAATGCTGGGCGAACGATTGGCTAGTGGTCCAACCATCACCTAAGCGACGCAAACAGAAACAAAGTGGAACGTGCAACGCGCGATGCGACAATAAAACGATGAGTGATACGCTAACCCAACCGATTCCAGCCAACATCGATGCGGTGCCGCCCGGTCGCGGGCTGCATCGTTGGTCGATCTTGATCGTTTGCCTGGTGTGGCCGCTGATTTGGGTCGGCGGCCAAGTGACCACCTACGACGCTGGGATGGCAGTTCCCGATTGGCCGGGCACATACGGATACAACCTGTTTTTGTATCCGTATCAAACGTGGCTGTTCGGCCCGTTCGACCTGTTTATCGAACATGGCCACCGATTGCTCGGGGCGTTGGTCGGCATCGCCTCAATCGTCGCAGTCGCGTTCGCGTTCGTTTCCGAACCGAGAGTCTGGGTGCGGTCGCTCAGCGTCGTCGTGCTGATCGCCGTCATTGGCCAAGGTGCCCTGGGCGGCGCGAGAGTCGTCTTGGCCGACCGAACGTTGGCGATGGTCCATGGTTGTACCGCCGAAATCTTCTTCACGTTGTGCGTGACGCTGATGGTGGTGACCAGCCGTTGGTGGTGGGCACAATCGGCTAATTCGCCGCGTTCGCTGTTGCAAGTTTCGTCGTTTCGCCCCAGCGGCGGGTTGATCGCGCTGGTCGGCGTCGTGCTTGCCCTGGCCTACCTGCAGGTCTTGCTCGGTGCTCAATTGCGTCACGTCCAACCGACCGCTTCGCCTGGCGGATTCAAACATTTGGTTTACACCCACATCGCGACAGCCTTCTTGGTGCTTTCGCTGGCGGCTGTGGCGGCATGGAAATTGCGATCCAAGGCGATCGGCAGGCAGGTCCGATCGGCCGCTGGCAGTGAAAAAGCCGAGGCAAATCAAAATGGGTGCGGCGATTTGACCCTGTCGAGACCTGCCATGTTGCTGGTACTCTTTGTTTCGTTGCAGATCACGCTGGGGTTGGCGACTTGGGTGGCGCGGTACGGAATGCCGTTGTTCGCTCAGACGAACCCGAGCATGGCGTCTTACTTGGTGAAGAGCCAAGCGTTTGCCGAGTCGCTTATCATTACTGGGCACGTGGCCACTGGGGCGCTGGTGCTGGTCACCTCGGCATTCCTGCTGTTACGTTTGGTGCGGGCCAATTATTCCCGCCGACCCGAATGGGTCGCAAGTTAACCGCATTTCAATCGTTGAATCGTTTCAAGACAAAAAGCAGCCTCATGAGCGTCAGTGTCATGGTCGCACCATCGCCCGGTTCTCCCGCAACCGGGTCGCAAACGCCGATGGTGTCCCGCGGTGATGTCGATTCCCGCGGTAGCGGCAACCCGCAAGGCATGCCCGCTGTCGGCTCGACTTCCGCAAACCCAAAGACCGGCGAAGCGTCGCCCGCGATCGCAGCCGATCTGCTGCAACTGACCAAACCACGAATCGTGACCATGATTTTGGTCACCACCGCAATCGCCGCGCTGATCGCCGGTGGCGGCACGATGTCGCCGCTGTTGCTGCTGCACCTGATTGTCGGTGTCGCGATGGTCGCCGGATCCGCTGGCGCGATGAACCAAGTGTGGGAATACCGGATCGATGGACAAATGGAGCGGACTCGGCGTCGACCGATCGCCGCTGGTCGCATCGGTTTCTGGAGCGGCTTTGCGTTTTCAACTCTGCTGGGCGTTGTCGGTTGCGTTTATCTCTGGCTGGTGATTGGTCCCGCACCGTCGCTGTTTGCCCTGGCCACCTGGGTCCTTTATGTGCCGATCTACACGCCGATGAAGGTTCGGTCGCAGTGGAACACCACCGTCGGTGCTATCTCTGGGGCATTGCCGATGATGATCGGCTATACGGCCACCGGCGGCTCAGNNCGACCGGATGGTTGCTGGTGGGCGTATTGATGGCATGGCAATATCCACACTTCATGGCGATCGCTTGGCTTTTTCGCCGCCAGTATGCCGAAGCTGGTTTCCAGATGACGACAACCGTTGAACCTTCGGGCCGATCCGCCGCGATCCAAAGTGTCGCCGGGATGATCGCACTGGCCGGATGCTTGGTCGGCCTGGTTTATTTGATCGCCGGTTCGTCGACGATCGCAATGGCGCTGATGGTCGCACTGGTGTTGTCGATTACGTATCCGATGACCGCTGCTGCGGTCCGGTTTTGGCAATCTCGCGACGACATGACAGCTCGAAAACTGCTTCGCGCGTCACTGCTTCAATTGCCCGCTTCGTTACTGCTGCTGACCATAGCGGCTCTTGTTTGGGGGCAATAAACACATGATTACTCGACCAGCCGACTCGTCCAACAACGCCTCGATCGTTTGCGACGACGTCCATCATCGTTATGGCGACCGCGAAGCACTGCGTGGCGTCAACCTTTCGATCCGTCCGGGCGAAATCTTTGCGTTGCTGGGGCCTAACGGCAGCGGCAAAACGACGCTGTTTCGCCTGCTGTGCACGCTCGTCCCGATCCAGCGCGGCCGAATCGAAGTCGCCGGGCTGAACGTCGCCAGCAACACGCTTGACGTTCGTGGCCGCATCGGAATCGTCTTCCAATCGCCCAGCCTCGATAAAAAGCTGACGGTCGACGAAAACATCGCTTGCCAAGCGGCACTGTACGGCCTGTCGGGCGCGGCACTCACCGCACGCCGCGATGAAGTGTTGCGGCAGATGAAGTTGACCGACCGAAGAGGCGACTTTTGCGAGAAACTTTCGGGCGGTTTGAAACGCCGAGTCGAGCTCGCCAAGGGAATGCTGCACCAACCGACGGTAATGCTGCTGGACGAACCGAGCACGGGGCTCGACCCATCAGCCCGCCTGGACCTGTGGCAATCGCTTCGCGCGATGGCCGACCAGGGGATTACGGTCGTCCTAACAACTCACCTGTTGGAAGAAGCCGACAAAGCGGATCGTGTCGCGATCATGTTCGAAGGGCAAGTGATTGCCGACGGAACGCCCCAATCGCTGCGAGCGGAGATGGGTGACGGATTGATCACGATCGAGTCTGCCGATCTGGACGCAGTCGAGAAGATTCTGCACGACGAAATGGGGCTCGAAACACAACGCGCATCCAACCAAGTTCGTATCCGCTGTGCAGGTGCCCCGGCTTGGGTTCCCAAGATCGCAGACCGATTGGGCGATTCGGTTCATTCGATTTCGGTGGGCCGTCCCGGCTTGGAAGATGTTTTCATTGCCAAAACCGGCTACCACTTCGATTAAAGTGGAACACGGTGGTGTGAAGCGATTCACGCCCTCCCCTGCCCCGCCCTCCCCTGCCCTACACTATCGCGCGTCCCTGCCCAACGCGTCTAACATCCGCCACGCATCGATCAACATGTCAACGCTCACACAATCGCCGCCCAGCCAAGAGACTGCCATGGTTTCGACCGTCGTCGGCTCGCCGGTTATCGCCTCGGTACCCAGCGGCCTTGGTGCGGCATGGATGCTGGCCAAACGAGAATGGATCCGCTTCTTTCGCCAACGCAATCGAGTCATCTCGGCCGTCGTCCAGCCACTGCTCTTTTGGCTGCTGTTCGGCACCGGTTTGCAAGGCTCGTTCACCGGTGCGGGCGAGCAGAACTTCATGGAATACTTCCTGCCCGGCACGATCGCACTGATCGTCCTGTTCACCGCCATCTTTGCGACGATTTCTGTGATCGAAGATCGACGCGAAGGCTTCATGCAATCGGTGCTGGTCGCGCCGGTCGGGCGTTGGCCGGTGCTGTTCGGAAAAGTCCTGGGTGGCTCAGCGATCGCGTGGGTCCAAGCCGTGATCTTTTTGGGGCTGGTCTATCTGTTTGGCGCAGCGAGCATCAGTTGGTCGATTTTCGCAGTCCTGGCGCTGCTTGCCGTGATCGCGATCGCCATGTGTTCGCTCGGCATGATTGTCGCCTGGCCGATGGACAGCACTCAAGGTTTTCATGCCATCATGATGCTCGGGCTGATGCCAATGTGGCTGCTCAGCGGCACGTTTTTTCCCGTGCCACCGCTGGGTGAAGGGGCGAGCGTGGGTCAGATGATTCTTGGTGGAATCATGCGAGCCAATCCGCTGACCTACCCGATGGTCGAACTTCGCCGATTGCTCTACCCGAGCGTCGATTTTGCGGCCAGCGGTTTCGCCCCCAATGCGGCGATCTGCTGGAGCGTTGCGATCGTATTCATGCTCGCCACAACGGCCATCGCTTGGTCGCTGATGCGTGGCAGCCGCCGAGCCGACTTGGTGACTTGATTCTCAAAACAACACGTCCCCATTGCACATCCGATCGATTTCCAAAACGAGGTGATCTCCCATGCGCACCGCCATTCACATCGCGTTGATCCTGTTGGTCGGTATCGGACTCGGATTGACCGTTCGTTCGCTACGTCGCGACGCCAAACCGGTTGAACCGGTCGCCGTCTTTACCAACGATGGGCCGGTCGATCCAGAAACCGTATCCGAAGACGAACCGTCGATGGCCCCCGAAGGCTGGATGACCGATTTTGAATTGACCGAGCGTCAGGGCAACACGGTCAGCAGCGACGACCTGATCGGCCAACCCTACGTCGTCAGCTTCTTTTACAGCACGTGCCCGAGCATTTGCGTCCAGCAAAACCAAATGGTCCAGGAACTTCAAAAGGAGTTCCAGAGCGATGGGGTTCGTTTCGTATCCATTTCGGTCGATCCCGAAACCGATACTCCCGAAGCGATGCGGGAATACGCCGCGCGATTCGGTGCTGACCCAGAAAAATGGCTGTTCATGACTGGCGACCTGACCTACATCCGCCGCGTCGGCGCTGAAGTATTTCGCTTGGCAGTCGACCAAAAGTTCCATACCGAAAAGTTCGTCTTGGTCGATGCCAAGGGTGCGATTGTCGGTTATTACAGTTGGCCTGAACCGAAACAGTTCCAGAAACTGAAGGCCGACATCCGCAACATGATCACAAAGGCATAGCCAGCGAATGTGGCAATTCTTAGCCAGCAATCTTCCTCACGCGACCGCATCACTCAATGCCGTCGCCACACTTTTGCTTCTCAACGGCCTGATCAAAATCAAATCGGGCCGAGCGCGTGAACACAAGAAAATGATGACCGCCGCGTTGGGCGTCAGCATGCTGTTCCTGCTGCTTTACCTGCTGCACAAGGTTGCGCTCTATCAAACGATCGGCGAGTTCAACAAGCGATTTCCCAGCGTCGAAGACGGCGTGCCGCAAGCCGCTCGCATCACCTACTTTGCGATCCTGTTCACGCACCTGCCGCTAGCGATCTTCGTGCCGATCCTTGCCTTACGCGCCGCGTTCCTCGCCTCCAAAGGCCGTATCGTCGCGCACAAGAAACTGGTCCGTTATGCGTTCCCGATCTGGATGTATGTTTCCGTAACCGGTGTGCTGGTCTATCTGATGCTTTATCAGATTTACCATCGTTGATCGTGAGCACAGTACGAGACGACACCTGAAACTCAACCAGCTAGGTCGCAGTCAAAACGACTGGGTACTCTACAAACACCGCCGCTCGATCTGATCGCGAATCGAATCAAAGATCGAATCTGGGGATTGCATAGCGTCGATCGGCTCGACCAAACCCTGCGCCGCATAGTAATCAAGCACTGGTGACGTCATTTGGCGGAACAATTCCAACCGCCGCTGAATTGCATCCGCAGTATCGTCGACCCGATTCTCCTGCTCAGACCGCTTCAATAGACGCCCAATCAACTCGTCTGTGTCCGCCTCGAGCGAAATGACGGTACAAAGACCATCACCAGCGGCACGCAATAAATCATCAAGCGCTTTGGCCTGGACAAGCGTCCGAGGGAAACCGTCGAACAAACAACCATTTCGACAGTCTTCGTCAAACAACCTACCCTTGACGATCCGCATGACAAGGTCGTCAGGAGCAAGCCCGCCGCCATCTATATAAGATCTAATCAGCAAGCCAAATGATGAATCTCGATCCACCGACCGCAACATCTCACCGGTGGACAGGTGAGCGATCTGAAAATGTGCTGCTAAACGCTTGCACTGCGTGCCCTTGCCAACCCCTGGCGCTCCGATGAACACAATCCGCATCGCACGCATCTCGCCATTGATCAAAACGAACACTCACAAGATCGAACTTGCAGACCGCAATGCAGCATCAGTTGCCCGACGAACCGGTACCACCAGGACCTTCCAACATCCCACGATAATTCCTCATGACCAAGTGGCTATCGATCTTTTGAATCAGATCAAAAGCAACGCTGACCGCGATCAGCAAACCAGTCCCGCCGTAGAAACCAGCGATTGAGTAAGGTACACCCAGCGAGCCATATACAATCGTCGGAACGATCGCAACGATCGACAAGAACGCGGCACCAACATAGGTGATCCGAACCATTACTTTTTCCAAGTAATCCGTTGTACGACGACCAGGTCGATAGCCGGGGATAAAGGTTCCGCTTTCCTTTAGGTTGTCTGACATTTCCTTCGGATTGAAAGTAATCGCAGTCCAGAAATAGCAGAAGAAGAAAATCAACGCGATGTACAACAGGTTAAACAAAAATGAGCCTTGGTCATTCAACGTTGAACTCGCCAAGTTCATGGTCTTAAACATGCCGCTGCCAGTCGCAAAATACTGGCCAAGGAAACCGAGCAAAACGCCGGGGATCATTAGCAAACTGCTAGCGAAAATGATCGGCATCACACCGGCCTGATTGATTCGCAAAGGCAAATGCTGGCGAGTACCACCAAACATCTTACGACCACGCGTAAACTTTGCACTCTGAGTTGGGATCTTTCGCTGGCCCATCGTGATAAAGACAACGCCAAACACCACACCAACAAAGAGCAATAGAAGCACAATCAATGTCTCTACACCAACTTGTCCTCGACTCAACCCAGTCAACTCAACACGCATGTTGCGAACGAGCTCGTAAAGCGCCATTGGCATCTGGGCCAAGATACCAGCCATGATCAGCAAGCTAATACCGTTGCCAATCCCATATTCATCGATCTGCTCGCCCAACCACATCAAGAAAACCGTGCCACAGGTCATCACCATGACAGCAACAATCTGCCAACCCCAAAAGAGACCATCACCGCTGGCGTTGAGGAAGTTCGGATTAATATCACCAAAGCCTCCATCCCCTCCGACCATGATCATAAACTTGAGGTACATCCAGCTTTGAACCAAGCAAATCGCAACGGTCAAATAACGGGTGTACTCATTCAACTTCTTACGGCCAGCTTCGCCTTCCTTCTTCAACTCTTCGAGCGGTTTGTAAACACTGCCGAGCAATTGAAAAATGATTGACGCCGAAATGTACGGCATAATACCGAGTCCGAAGATCGTGGCGTTCCGCAAATCGCTAGCGGCGAAAAGACTAACCTTTTCGAAGAAGTCGGCAGCTCCACCACTACTGTCATTCGACCCCGCCGCAATCATCGGCAGAGGAATGTGGAAACCGATCCGGTATATCCCAAGCAAACCAAGCGTCAATAAAATCTTACGACGCAGTTCAGGGATGGAGAAAATGACTCGTAACTTCTCGAACATAGTGCATCCAACCCAGGCAATTTTACGTCAACACGCCCAGGAGTCTACCGAAGAGAAGCCGCCGGGGCGATACGTTTTCCTACGAATCCATGTAAGCCGGCAAAAAGCTGGCCAGTAAGTCAAACCAATCGCAACGCAAGCCAACGAGGCCCTTGATCGATCACTTGCCAGCAGCAGCAGCCAAAGCCGCAACACGCTCTTTTGGCGTTCGCTTGGCAGGCAACTTAACAACCGTACCACCAGCCGCAGTAATCTTTTCCTCGGCCGACTTGCTGAACCGATGCGCTGCCACCGTCAGCTTCTTTGTCAACTCGCCATCACCAAGAATCTTAACCTCGTCAAAAGTACCCTTGGCAATGTTACGCTCGGCCAACATTGCCAACGTGACTTCAGCACCATCATCAAACGCCTCACCAAGCTGGCTGACGTTTACCGCAAACACAACGCTTGCATAACGATTGGTAAAACCACGCTTCGGAATACGACGCACCATCGGCATCGCACCACCTTGGAAGGTCGGCTTACGACTGTAACCACTGCGGCTCTTGTGTCCTTTGTGGCCACGACCTGCGGTCTTACCATCGCCCGATCCGACACCGCGACCGATGCGCTTGCGGTTTTTAAACTTCGTTATGCCACGATGTACATCGTTAAGATTCATTTCAAATCTACCTGTGCCGAGCAATACCCGACCAATCTCTAAGCTGACTGAACTCTAAACCGCAAACAAAACGCCTGCTACTAAAACTACTTAACCGGATCCAGCTGCACGCCGCGCAAGGCTTCGATCTGTTGACGCGTTCGCAACTTGGACATCGCATCCACCGTAGCTTTGACCAACGTCACGGGGTTATTCGTACCAAAACTCTTGGTCAAAATGTCATGCACACCACAGGCTTCGCAAACCGCTCGCACAGCTTGACCAGCGATGATACCTGTACCCGCTCCAGCCGGAACCAAAACAACCTTAGCGGCACCAAAATGCCCCCAGATCTGATGTGGAATCGTGCCATCAACTAACGGAACATCAACCATCGAACGCGACGCTTGCTTTTGAGCCTTGCTGACGCTTGGCGGCACCTCGTTGGCCTTACCATAACCCCAACCGACTTTGCCCTTGCCGTCGCCAACAACAACCATTGCAGCAAAGCTGAACCGTCGACCGCCTTTCACAACTGCGGCACAACGCTTGATCTTCACCACGCGATCGAGCAGATCGCCTGGCATGCTTTCTTCTGTCTTTTCTTTCTTTTCGCGCGACTTACGGCCACCACGCTGCTGTCCGGAACTCATTCTGCCAGCCTTATAGGGAACAAATTAAAACTGCAATCCGGCTTCGCGAGCGGCATCAGCAAACGCCTTCACTCGGCCATGGTATTT
>DNWZ01000601.1 GCA_003506095.1 Planctomycetaceae bacterium
CGGACGCCAAGCTTTGGCGCGACGTGTTGGTGATTTCAAGGCGATACGCAGAAGCGGCCGCGCGGGTCGAAGCGGGTGAGGCGAGCGCTGAAGATCGTGGGTCGGCGGGTCGCTTTTGGGCTCAGGTTCGTCGCGATTGGCACCGCGCATTGCCACACTTTGCGGCTTGCTCGACGCCAAAGTTTACCAAGTTGGCGGGCATCGAATTATTGGGCGGCCAGATGATTGATGCCGAGGATGCGAAGGATTTGGCGGACGGGTATCTGGCCGAAGCGAAGCGGGCGAAGGGTTGGTTAGGCGAGTCGTTTGCGTTGCATTCTTATGATTTGTTGACGCTTGCGGCAGCGAACTCGGACCGAGCGGCGGCGTTGGAGTTGAATCGTCGGGCGAGTATGGTGAAGGCTGAATATCCGCGAGCGTTCGTTCCGGCGGATGATCGGGTGGCGACCAGCGATGAAAGTTCAGACGATGGTTCAGCCGCGCCGACCGATGGTGCTTCGTTACCGATGGCGATTCCCGACCGAGGGCCATCGCAGATGCTGGGCCGGTTGCGAATCGGCGGCGAGGATGCGGCGGTGTTGATTCGCTATCAAGCCGGGATGCCGGTAACGCAAAAGATCGTCGACCAGATGATTGTCGGGCTTGAAAACGCTGGTGGAATGCCCGGTGCTGACGCTGCGAGCGGGCTGATCGAACTGGATTTTATCGGTTCGCTGAGTGTCGATGGCCCCAAGACGGTTGCGTTTCATTTTGCAGGCAATGGTCCTGGCGGCAGTCAATCACTGTCGATTAACGGCCGCGAGTTGCCGATCAACACTGCTGCGTCGACACAGTCGCCCAAGCGGCTTGAAGTCGACTTGATGCGGGGCGAATATCTGGTGCGGTGGACGACGATTTTGGCCGACGGCGACCAGTTGTCGCTGAGGGTTGTGGACGAATCAGCGGGCAATTTGTTGCCGATTTTCGCTCCGCCCGCTGGGATCGCGAATCATCCGGGTACGTTGCCGACGCGGTTGCGGGTCAATTTGGTCGTAGCCGAGTGAGCTCAGGGGCAGGCGTCGATTTTGGCGTCGCGACGTTTTCGACTTGGCGAAGGTCGTACAATCTCCGCAGTGAAGGCTCGATCCGGTCGAGTCGGTGCGGATTGTTGACAAAAACCCTTTGAAGATGGAAACGGAATGAGTGTCTTGATGGCTTCGCCCCAGGTGACGAATCTGCGAGAGTTGCGACAGAGTGGTTGGCGCAGTCGCACTGTCAAACGGGAAATGCGTGACAACCTGTTGAGATTGATGGCGACCGAGGAACCGCTGTTTCCAGGAATCATCGGTTACGAAGATACGGTAGTCCCCGAGATCGTGCTGGCGATTCTGGCTGAGCATGACATTTTGTTTCTCGGCGAAAAGGGACAAGCCAAAAGCCGGATCATGCGGCTGCTGACTCGTTTCTTGGACGAGTGGACTCCGTATATTGATCATCCCGAATTGCCGGTTCACGAAGATCCGGAGAAGCCGATTTCGCGATTGGGACGCGAGTTGGTCGCAAAGCTGGACCCCGAAGATATCAAGATCGGGTGGTGGCACCGCAGCGATCGGTACGCAGAACGTTTGAGCCCGGGCACCAAGTTCGCTGACATCATCGGCGAGATCGATCCGGCGAAGTTGACTGGCGGCGTTAGCATGGGGGCCGAAGAAGCGTTGTCGTTCGGTTTGATCCCGCGGATGCATCGTGGAATTTTTGCGATGAACGAACTGCCGGAGTTGGATGATTTGGTGCAGGTTGGATTGTTCAATATCTTAGAAGAGCGTGATGTCCAGATACGTGGATATCCAATCCGATTTGATCTTGATATATCGATTTTGTTTTCGGCAAACCCATCGACTTACAATCGTTCGGGCAAGGTGATTCCGCAGTTAAAGGACCGGATCGGGACGCTGGTGCAGACGCATTATCCGGCCGAGCGTGATCAGGGGATAGAGATTCTGAAGCAGGAAGTGGGCGGCGACCTTGGGGGTGATTTTCCTGTCGTGGTCCCGTATTTCATGTATCAGATTATTGAAGAGATTACGAACCAGGCGCGAAAGAGTAAGTATGTGGATCAAGCGTCTGGAGTGTCGGCGCGGTTTTCGTTAGCCAACTTCAGGACGTTGGTGGCATCGGCCCGCAGGCGTGGTGTGGTGCATGGCGAAAAGCCAGCAGTGCCTCGGATAAGCGACCTGGGGCATTTGCACAGCAGTTCGCTCGGGAAGCTGGAGCTCGATTTGATGGGCAGCCATCAGATGTCGGAGCGTCAGGTGTTGGACAGCGTTGTTGCGCAGGCGATTTCGGTAGTGTTTGCTGAGTATGTCGAGGAGCACGGATTGGCCGAGATTGCTGAGATTTTCCGCAAAGGGATTCGCGTTGAAGTAGGCGATTTGTTGCCAAGCAGGGTTTATGCCGAGCGGCTGAAACGGGTGCCGGCGGCGTGGGACAAGGCGTTCGAGGTGAATGCGAGCGAGGATGAGGCGGTGCGGGCGAGTTGTGTGGAATTCGTGCTAGCCGGGTTGTACAGCTTGGACAAGATCAGCCGCGCCGAGCGTCATGGAAAGATTGAGTATGAGAGTTAGGCTGTCCGGTGCAACACGGCACCGGCAGTTTTTGTGTCGCCCTTCGGGCTGAAGAGATTCTTGAACTGCGGCTGGTTAGGCCGGAGGCCAGCATCTAAACTGCTCGTGGCGTAAGTCACCGGAACTTGGCGTGGCTGTTTTGCTATCGTGGTGATGGTACGATACTCGCGAAATCCTTCTATCCGCGCGATGCATTCGGAGCCTGTCACATTGTCGCCGTCAACATCACCTGCAAACACCCCTTACCGCTGGGCTAGATCCGGCGACGTAAACGCATTCTTTGGCCTGATCTTCGATAACCTTGCCAACCTGCTATTGTTGGTGATGTTGCTGGGCGGCGCATTCCAGTTTCCGACCGATTTCATCATCAAGACCATGGTTCCTGGCACGGCGCTGGGGGTGCTGGTCGGCGACATTGCTTTCTTCTGGCTTGCATTCCGGTTGGCGCGAAAAACCGGCCTCGACGACGTGACCGCGATGCCGTTGGGGATCGACACGCCGTCGCTGTTCGGCATGATTTTCTTCGTGCTGGGGCCATCTTTTTTGGCAGGTCGAGATGTGTTGGGGCTGAGCGAAGCGGATGCTGCACTGCGGACGTGGCACATCGGCATTTGGTGTTTGGTGTTGAGCGGTTTGCTGAAGCTGGCTTGTGCACCGATCTGTGGTTGGATCCGATCATCGGTACCGCGTGCCGGACTGCTCGGTTCGCTTGCCGCGATCGCGTTGGTGTTGATCAGCTTCATGCCGATGCTCGACATTTTCGCCCATCCGTTGCCGGGGCTGTTGGCCACCGTCGTGATCTTGACCACCCTGATCGGACGCATCCCGTTTCCTGGCAAGTTGCCTGGAACGCTGGGGGCCCTAGCCGTTGCCGGCACGGTTTACTATTTGATGATCGCGATGGGCGTCGACGGATACCATGCCCCCAAGATGCCGACTGTAACTTGGATGCCCACCGATTGGTTGAACGCTTGGACCTTCGGTTGGATCGGATCGTTTGAGGCTGCGTTGCCATACTTGCCGATCGCGTTTCCGTTCGCGTTGATGACGGTCGTTGGCGGGATCGACTGCACCGAATCGGCTGCTGCGGCTGGCGATGACTATGACACTAGAGGCGTGATCGCGATCGAAGGCGTTGCGACGTTGGTCGCTGGGATGTCAGGCGGAGTGATACAAACGACGCCTTATATTGGTCATCCGGCATATAAAGCAATGGGCGGACGAGCGGCTTATAGTTTAGCGACAGCGTTGTTAGTAGGTTCAGCAGGATTAGTAGGTTATTTTGAACTTATTAATGCTTACTTGCCGATCCCTGTCGTGTTGCCGATTCTGGTATTCATTGGGCTTGAGATTACGGCGCAAAGTTTTTCAGCGACTCCGCGTCGCCATTATCCAGCCGTCGCGCTCGGTTGCGTCCCGGCGCTCGCTTTCTTGGCTCTGTCGTTTCCCAATCAATTGTTCGGCGACCCAGCATCGATCGCTGGCGGAGTGACGCTCGACAAGATCGACGGACGGTTGCAAGAAAAGTTGGCAACGCTGACTATGTTGTCCAATAGTTTTATCCTTATAAGTTTGTTATGGGCATGGATCCTGGCATCGATCATCGACCGCAAACTGAACCTCGCGGCGATCGTGCTGTGCGTCACGGCGGCTTTGACGCTGTTCGGAGTGATCCACTCGCCGTTGGCAGAGAACCGATTGTTCTTGCCAACGGGACCGGACAGCTGGGGTGATTGGGTGTTGGATGCGAAGTATCGTGCAATCGTGATGGAATATGCGCTGGCGTACCTGGCATCGGCAGTTTTGTTGGTCGCATGGAAGTCGCTAGTGCCGATCGAGTCGTTGCCGCCGATCGATGCGCATGGCGACGAGTCGGTTCAGGGTTTTGGTGCCGCCACACGTGAATCGCAAGATCGCCCTGGCGGGCACGCTCAAGTCGCCGGCGCTTTAGCCGCCCAGTCGCTCGCTGCGCAACCGCTCGCGACCAGGACGCTCGAGCCCGAAGTGATGGATACGTTCGAAGCGGCGGTAATGTACGACCAAATGGATCATGAGGCGGTCAATCGAAAGTTTGTTGACGATCTGGTATCGGGTGGCGAATTAGGTGACGAGGTGATCGATCTTGGCACGGGGACGGCGCTGATTCCGATCGAATTATGCGAGCGGGTCGAGGGGGTGCGAGTACTTGCGATCGATGCCAGCGGCGAGATGTTGGACTTGGCGCGTCGTCGGATCGAGATCGCCCAGATGAATCAGCGGATTCAATTGGAACAAGCTGATTGCAAGGCATTGAAAGGTTTTGCGGGCGCGATGGCCGACACGGTGATCAGTAACACGGTGATTCATCATTTGCCCGATCCGTCGTTGATGGTTGGCGAAGCGGTTCGGCTGTTGCGCGGCGGCGGTCGGTTGTTTATTCGCGACCTTGTGCGGCCGGCGACAATGGGCGACGTTGATGCATTGGTTGCCGCTCACACTGAAAACGAAACCGAAGAAGCGCGCGCGATGTTTCGCGATTCGTTGCTGGCGGCGCTGACGATCGACGAAGCGCGGCAAATGTTTGCATCGCTGGGTTTGCCAGCGGCGAACGTGAAAATGACCAGCGATCGGCACTGGACATTTGATGGAA
>DNWZ01000845.1 GCA_003506095.1 Planctomycetaceae bacterium
CCCCGCCGCAAAATTTGTCGCTTCATTAAAAGCTTTCAAATCTACGCTGAACGTTTAGCTAGCATTAACAAGATGGCACTCTGCTGGACTACAAGCGGAGCAATGCTTCAAGGCCTACTTTAGCACTTTTCTTCCAAGAATATCGATCCGCTTGTTGAACAAATGCAGACGCATTGTTACTTCTGTGCTTTAAATCAACGCGAATGCAGCGTAATTGTCGACCGAGATCGCTCGCGTCAGTGGGGTTAACGTAAATACCGACATCCCCCGCCACCTCACGAAAGACCGGGATGTCAGAGAGGATTACTGGACATCCCAACCTCAACGACTCGATGACAGGAATTCCAAAGCCTTCATAAAGAGAGGCGTAAATGAAACAAATTGCTTTGCGATAGAGATACCTTAATTCTGGGTCGGCTACATAGCCCAAGGAGATCGTTCGAGATGCCGCAACGGGATTACGCTGGCACCATTGCCGATACATCTCGGATTCGGCAATGATTCCAGCGATAACCAGGCGACTGGTCACGTCTTCGGGAACGGTTCGAATATAAATTGAAAACGCGTCCAGAATTAATTTTAAGTTTTTTCGAACGTCAGATGGATTGACCGTTAAATAAAAGGGAAAGTCCTCTTCGCCAAATAGGGCAGGCCGACAAATAGGCTCCTTTTCGTCAAGATGATCGCTGCCTTCGCTCACCACCGCTATTCGTGATTCGGGAATACCGAAATGGTCGACAATCTCTTTCTTAACCGTGTTTGCGCCGGTTATCACCAGATCGAGTTTGGGCATCCACCCTGCTGCTTGCTTGGCGAAATCAACCGAAAGCTGGCGCCCATACAGTTCAGGATATAGAATCAAACGCATATCATGAAAAACGGCGGCAGTGCGGCAGGGCGGCTTGAAGCGAATATGACCGGCATTGCCGTTTAGAATGCAGTAAACAGAACTTTTGGTGCGCACAACATTTACAACTGGCATCACGTGCCGCCCGAACTTTCCCCCAAACCGGTGGCCAATGACGTTCGGTTCACCGAGCAATTCGTCAATCCGATCATTCCATCCGCTCATGCCGAAATGCAGGTGAAAGTTTACGGTGCGATCAATCGACGCCATGTTTTTGATTAGGTTCCACGCATAAATATGAACTCCACGGAAGTTGTCGCACTGAAGAATACTCGCATCAAAGTAAATACTCGCCATATGTCTGGATTTTGTGCGGATGACCAAAGACGTGCACCGTCTTTGTTTCAGTTGCGAATGACCGTCTGCTTTTTAGTTCCCACTAAGGTCCCCGCGATTTCATACTGAACACACCCCTCTTCTACCGCAAATCCACTTTCTTGCAATCGTGCGATGCACCACTCCCGTGGTTGCGAGACGTTCGCCGCGGCATGCCATTCGAGTGCGATCATATTGGTCCTATCTGCCAATCGGAGGAACCTGCTATCGCGAAGCAATTCGACTTCCGCCCCCTCGATGTCCATCTTGATCAATTCGATCTCACCACCCGGTAAGGTTTGATACCAGTCGACCACTCGAATTTCTTGCGCATTGTCATTTTTGTTGTCTAAGAGGCATGACCCTGCGCCATCCAAAAACATCCACGATTGCCGACTTTCCGCCCCAGCCGCGCACGGACTGATATGCACCCGATTGGCAAGGCCATTTTCCTCGATGTGCTTTCGGATTTGCTCAAGATGCTCGGGAATTGGTTCATACGCATAAATGTCCGCAAGCGGAAAGTTCATCGCGAAATACACGATAGAATAGCCTACATTTGCACCGACGTCGATGATGCACCGCACGGACTCGGCACGTTTTTTTAGATTCGCGAAATTATACTGCCCTTCCGCAAATACTTCGCGGGCGATATGGGCGTCGTGTGTACCACGACGAAGTGCGATTTTTACATTCGAACTCTTGAGCGCAACCCAGATTTCCGGTCTGGTCCAACCTAAACGCCAGAGAATGTACTTGCACTTGGATAGGTATTTCAGATGAGTTCGCAACAGCGTGAGTTCGCGGTTTCTTGTGTTTCCGATCATTTATCCATCTTCAAGATGTTTACAAGTGCGTCGACCAGTCGTTGCGCGTAAGCTGCGTCTGAAAAATGTTCAGCTGTTCGGATAAGTTCGCTTTGGGGAAGTTGATCAGTCTGCGAAAGTATTAATTGGAGTTTACTCGCAAGTTCTTGATGATTTCCGAAGCTCACAAGATGTCCGTTCTGTCCATCTCGGATGATCTCGGCTGGACCGCCTGGGGCCGTCGCGATGACTTGTTTGCCTAAAGCGAGCGCTTCGACGATTACGATTCCGAACGGTTCTCGGTCGGACGCATGAACGACAACGTCCATGGCCTGCATCCAAAGCGGAATGTCTTTTTGCATCCCGGTAAGGCTAACCGAAGATTGGAGCCCCATCCGTTGCACCTGCGCGGATAGTATTCGTGGGTACTCCGGCTCCGCTGCAAATGGGCCACCGACGGCTACACAATGGGCTGTCGGATGATGTCGCAAGACCTCTGGCATTGCATCGATCAGAACATGCATTCCTTTCCAGGCTTGCAGCCGTCCCACGATCCCAATGATTGGGCCGGTATCGGGCAAGCCAAGTCGTCGCCTCGCTTCCGCGGGCGTGATTGACCGGGCTGAACGAAACCGTGTCAGATCGACTCCCAAGGGGATGGCCACGACGGGAACTCGAGGCTGGGCTTGCCGTTGGAGTTTTGCGACGTACTCGCTACAGGCAAAGACCGCCTTAGCTGGCAACTTTCTTGCGGCACGATCCAGTAATCCGGATTCAGGTAATCCCATCTGAAACCAGGCTGCACTTAAACCGGCCCTCCAAGCGGCCAAGCCGCCGTAAACATGTCCTTTGGTCATCCAACCGAGGATTCCACCACCGCCAAACTCGACGGCGGCGCCCGCAATCTCCCCGGCAGCACGCCACCATTTTCCGATTTCCCTTGTACGGCCAGTTTTTATACGCCGTGTCGGAATGCCGAGTCGTTCAGTTTCTTGCTCCAGCGAGCCTTGCTCGAGGAAACAAATCTGGAGAGCTATTGACTCAGACGCCGGCGAACGGACGAATTGCAGCAAAGCTTCTTCCGCCCCCCCGGTCGGCTCCGCCGACGGCATGACGATCGTCCAACGCTGACCTTGCGGCGTATTCATTTCGTTTTCAACATTCTAAAAAGCTCCACGGAATCCTTCGATTCTCCCGCAAGTGCTATACCACCAACGCCGCAGCGCAGGAGTTGCGCCCCCCTCTTTGAGTACGATGCGTGGAAGTTGAAGCACCCCGGGTATGCTCGAAGAACCGATCGCGATGCTCCAAAGGACGAAGGCTGCGAAGTGTACACCTTCAAGGTGCTCGCGCAGAAGTAGAGTTTCGTTGAACACCGCGTCTGCATGGGCTGGCCCGTTGAATCCCCCGCGACAGTTGGTATCACCATCGCGACGAGGCCCGACATGATGGGTAACTTGTAACGAGGGGTCAAAAACCAGTCGGTAGCCTCGCCGTGCTAGCTCAAATGAGATCCCCAATTCCCAGTTGGCGACGTTTCCCTTTCCACGAAGTCGGTGGTCGATGCCTATCTCGCGTAGCAGATCACCGCGATAGCAGCAGTTGACTCCCTTCAAGACATCGACATCTCGCACCGGGCCAACCGCCAGGTGGTGATTTCCAATCAAACGACCGAACCATTGCAATTCACCAACAACGTTTGCCGCACCAGGGTTGACCGCTTGGTTGTCTCGCCCGCCCACTCCGCCGACACGATCGTCCGTGAATAGCTCCATCAACCGCGCCAGCCAATCCTCCGGGAACTCGGCGTCGTCATCTGTCATCGCGACAAGCTCACCGGTGGTCACTGCAATTGCCGCATTCAATGATTTTGCCAGGTTATCATTTGATCCAGCGATTGCTTCTTGAATCAACCCCTCGCTGAGCCGAGAGTACTTGCAAATAACCGCCGCCGACTCCTCGTCCCCCTCCCGCCGCCCAACGACAATTTCGCTTGGCATGATCGTTTGCCGCAGCAGCGAGGCGAGGCATTTTGATAGCCACGCACCCCGCTTGTAGGTAGGCAGAACGACAGAGACAGAGGGCATGCGGTCGGATTTTAAAGTAGGCGTCGGTTCAGCCATTTGCTTCAAAGAATGCTATTCAAGCGGAACCTGGAGAGACGCTCTCATGGCCGGTCCAACGTCGATTCAGCGGTCAGCTTTAAAATTGCTTCCAAGCGAAGGCATACAGATTTAGGTGAGAAGTTCGCTTCAGCTGCCGCGCGGCTCGGCGCCGGGTCTTCAAGTAGGCCCAACTTTTTGCGTTGCGACATTTCCATGATCGCTCGAGCTAATGTCTGTGGTTGATCGTCATCGAGCCGAATCGACCGTTCACAGACATAGTCTCCAGTGCCATTCGTCGCACCGACAATGGACGCAACTCCGCAGGCCAGCGCTTCGGCAACCGAGGAACCAAAGTTTTCATCATCGCTCGGTTGAACCATGACATCGACATCATGAATGATGTCTGGAACCGTTTCTCGCGATAGGTAGCCCCAATGCTTTATCCGATCTGAGTACCGAAACTTATCTAGCAATCGCTCGTAATTTGGTACAAAGCCTGACTGACCAACGACCCACAATTCCACATCACAACCATCTCGGATTGCGGCTTCTAGTCCTGCAAGCATCAGATCCAAACGCTTGCGTGGCACGAACCTGCCCAACCACAAGAGCCTCAACCGCCCGCTCGGCGAACGTCGGCCTTTCGGAGGAGCAAAAGCTTGTAGGTCGATAGGATACGGAACCGCATGAACTCGCCCCGGTGAAAGCCCGAAACGCGCGATCAGACGCCGTCGCGACCATTCACTTCCAACGATTACCGCGTCGCTGAAATGGAAGGGGGGTAAGCCGAAGCTTAGCCGCCAAAGAGCATAGGCACGCAGCTTACAATACGCGACTTTCCCGGCCAGACGCTCGATCAATTCGCGATGCTTTGCGATCGATTCGGCATCGGTACCGGGCGGACCCTGAACGAAACTGATAACGGGGCGCCTGGCGCGCCCATGTGCCCAGTCGCCGAGCCACAAGTCGACATCGCCATCGCTGGCAATTCCCATGGCCCTCACCAAACCCCGGTTGTACGCCCAGGCATTCATTCTTCCGAGCAACGTCCGGGACAGGCCCATTCCCTTTCCCCCCCAGGTGCGCCAAAGCGCATCGGTCCGTTGATTGGTGCAATCGACAACGTTCAGCCGTTCGGTAAGGCTGGGCTCCCTTATATCCATTCGCGGATCGACAAAGCTCGGCTTCGTGTAGAAGGTGACACGATGCCCCCTCCCCAGCAAGCCGGCCAGGATTACCGAGTTTGCTGACGCAACACTACCCGCTTGCGTCGAGACGAATCCTGTGGTCTGGAGATGCATTCAGGCAGCAGATTTCGAGCGGTAGCTTTAACGCGGAACAAGATCGAAAGACGTGGCGAGTAACTTCCACTCCCACATTCGACGTTAGTGCTGCCGTGGCAGGAAAACGCCCGCCTCATCACTTGGCAAGCAACCTAGTCCAAACAAGCTACGCCGCTCGCCTCCGGGCGTAATCTTCCGACGCACGCCGCAGCTACAGTCAGGATTTCTTACTGACAATAAAGCTTCCGATCACGAGATGGTCGAGACCGGAGGTAAAGAAAGTCTGAATCGCGTCTTTCGGCGATTCGACGATCGCATCCCCTTTCAAGTTGAAGGATGTATTCATGACGGCATAAACGCCGGTCATTTCTCCAAACTGTTTGATCAGTTCGTAATACCGCAAGTTCGACTCTCGGGTGACCGATTGCACACGGCAACTGCCGTCGACGTGAACGACCGCGGGGATCAACCGCTTCCCTTCCTCGGTTGCCCAAAAGCTCAGGATCATGTGTGGCGAGTGCCTGAAGTCCTGGAAGTAAATTGGCGCCTTCTCCTCCAAGACGCTCGGTGCGAACGGGCGCCAATTCTCGCGGAACTTAACGGCGGCGTTGACCTTGTCACGGTTCTCTGCAAACCGAGGATCGCTGAGGATCGAGCGATTGCCTAGCGCACGTGGACCAAACTCCATTCGGCCTTGAAACCAACCGATCAGGTTGCCGTCCGCGAGAAGTCTGGCCGCCTCCTGCGACGGATCGTTTTTGCGGTAATAGCTCAGCTTATACGTCTTCAGGACGCTCTCGACCTCGTCGTCGCCATGCTCAGTCCCGAGATAGGAATTCTCGTCTCGCACGTAGGGCAAGCTTCCGGTGACCTGCTCGTGGATGCGATAAGCGGCACCGATGCAAGCACCGTCATCACCCGCAGCGGGTTGAACATAGATCTCGTCGATCAGCCCCGACCGCAAAAGCTCGCCATTTGCCTTGCAATTCAATGCCACACCGCCGGCTAAGCACAACTTTCGCTCGCCAGTCTGTTCGGTCACTCTCCGCAGCAGCGCGAGCATCGCCTGCTCGCAGGCAGCCTGTGCCGAACTGGCTAAATCTTTGTTGTCCTGCGTGATTGCGTTCGGATCACGGCGAGGCCCCAACACCTGCTCTAGTTTGCCCAAATCATCATCTGACCTTCCAAAAAACTTCCATCCTTCGACCTTGCAATCGTTTTCGTTCACCTTGATCAGCTCGCCCAGGTTGTAGGTAGGCCGCCCGTACGCGGCGAGGCCCATCACCTTCCACTCGTCGCTCAGTGGCTTGAATCCGAGCATCGCCGTGATTCCGGCGTAAAAAACACCGAGCGAATCGGGGTAACGGTACTCGCCGACCTTGGAGACATGGCCATCCTTGGCATGCCATAACGTCGTCGCTTCGCTCGCACCACGCCCGTCGATCACCAAGATCGCGGCATCGCGATATCCCGAGGGGGCCAACGCGCTATAAGCATGCGCGAGGTGGTGATTGACAAAATGCAACTTAGCGTTGGGCGAGCTAAAACGATGAGTGTATTTCCTCAGGCCTCCGCGGTGGCGCCGCCCCTGCACCAAGCTCATCACCGTCCGCTCCAGCCGCATTCTCGAAAGCGGGAATTGGCCGGTGAGGAGCAATTTCATCGTGTGCCACTCGGCGCGCCCCGGACGGTCCCACGCTATCGCAACATGATCGACGTCAGCCGCCGTGATTCCGGCAAAATCGAGTGCAGCCTGAATCGCCAAGGCCGGAAACGAAGCGTCTTGCTTGAGCTTGGAAAGCCGCTCTTCAGCGCAAGCAAACACCAGCTTCCCATCCTGCACCAAACAGGCTGCCGATTCGTGCATCGAGAAGCTGATACCGAGAATATTCATGGAGTAAAGTTCAATTCGAGCCGCGAGCGAACGATGCGGGTCCGTGGATTCCGTGGTGCGGATTAGCAAAGACCGTTGCTATGGCAATTTTGCTAACAGATTTTCGTAAGCTTCCCGAAGCGGCCGAAGTACTGCCGCCCAATCATGTCTCGTGACGACCCGCTCCCGGCATGCCGCGGCGAGATCCGCACGTCGAGACGGAGATTCCGCCAGCGACCGGATCGCGGAAGCGTATTCGCAAACGAATGTTTCGGGGTCGATAAGGGGAATCTTCACCCCGACTTGATCGTCAACGATCTCGCCTGGTCCGTTGCTGTCCGCTACAATAGGCACACAGCCGCAACTCATCGCTTCCAAAATGGCGAGCCCGTAGGTTTCGATCGAAGGCATGCAAAAAAAATCCGCATTGCGATAATAGTCGATCAGCCGCGTTCGGTTGATTCTCGCCACAAATTCGACGCAGTCGAGAATTCCGAGGCGGTCACAAATCCGTCGATAATGGTCAACCCTTTTCGGGTCGGAACCGCCGACGATTTGCAACGTCACCGCGGAGTCCGCCTTGAGCAATTGGGTCGCCTGAAGCAAAAGTTCCAACCCCTTGTAGGGCACCAGACGCCCGACGAAAAGGAGACGGATTGCGCGTGAGGTCTTGCGATAAGTCGCTGGAGTAAAGAATTTATGCTCGACCCCCGAATATCGCATCGTAATGCTCCGGCTTCGCTGAGCAGGAGATAACGAGTTGGCCGTAACTTCCGTACCGCAAAAAATCAGATCCGCCCGATCCAGTAGCCCTGAGTCGTGGCTCTCCAGATATCGCCGCGCCAGTGATGCTCGGATACGGTTGGGGGAAAGCTTGGCTGCCACGCGATCGATCTGGCGAGGCCGAAAAATGGTGGCGAAAGTGGTTGGGGGCGGAGTGGAGCGTAACATAGGTCCGACAACCACCTTCTGGTGTTCCAGTGGCTGAAACAGGCTGTTCTTCCAACCGGCTGGCGTTAGTCGGTGGAAGATAGGATACCGTTCCAAGAAACGTCGGTTGGCCAATCGAAGCTGAGCTAATTCGAACCGCAGCAGCGGATACCAAGAGACGTCATTGAGGTCGTCGAAACGACAGTTCAGCCGAAATGTCTTCCCCGGATGCTCGATTCCACCGTCCGAAAGCGTGATGATGTCGATCGGGCAGAGTTCGGCCAGCAAGTTTGCAACCTTTGCACCGACCGTCGCTTCACTCCCCAACGTTTCAGCGCATGCCGGTGCCGAAACTAAAATGCGTTTTTCTGTCAATGAATACTCAAACTTTAATCGGAACGCCGGCCTGCTGCCAGATCGGAGTCAGCAACGACCGCAGCGATTCTCGGAGGCTTTGTCGTGAATGCAAACTCAAGTACTCGTGGCACCCTTCCGAGTTTGGCAGGCAGGCTTGAGAATCGATCAGTTCCAGAATCGCCTTCCGCAATGCATCGACGTCCCGTTCGGGAATCACCTTGCCGAGTAAATAGCGCGCGGTCCGTTCTGCCAGCAGATACCCCGAGCTGACGATGAGCGGCTTGCCTAGACCCGCGGCTTTGGCCGGCATGTTACTGCTATGAGGGAAATCATAGTAGCCGGCATAGATCACGTCGAATTCGTTTAACACGGCGTTGAACTCAAATTCCGAGGGTATTCGCTCAAGGTGCGTGAACACGTTCGGCAGCGCAAAGGCCCGGCGAAGCGTCTCGCGGGAACCCTCGTCAAACGACTCCCAGGCAAACTCGCCGACAAATGCCAGCAGAACATTCGGATGTTCCGCAGCCATTGCAATCGCTGCTTCGGCTAGCGTCGCAATTCCTTTCGAAGGTACCAGGTGTCCCGCAACTCCGATTACTTTCCGCCCGCTTGCTCGGCGGTTGAGCTGTTCGGCAACGAGACTGTTGGGATTAACTCTTGTGTCGCTGAAATCGGGGAATCGTTGGACGTTTAGGCAACCACTGATCCGCTGGACAAACTCGATCGCGTCCTCGTCTAGAACACTCAAACCCTTCAATCGCCCCTTTGAACGCTTAACCAAATTGAAGCGACTGAGCGGGTGAACGGCTTGTTCATCAGGAATTCGAAATCCAGACACTTGCAAATAGAGACCTACCCAGTCCCATGCGAAAGAACTCGAGTGCAAAGTTAGGAACCGGTCATACAGGCAGGCGAAAAAGACTAGATCAATCTTTCTGCCCATCTGCCGCTCCAAAGAGGCGAGTCGGCGGCTTAGCCACCAATGGGCGGCGTGAGTTCCCAGTGGGACGGATAGCCGCCTCGGTCGAAAACTGAACTGAGGCGGTGCCCACTCGAAAAAGGAATTCCCAGAAGGGCCTATCAACCTGCCGGCCATCGGCAACCGTATCGCCTCGGCGTCGGGACAGATCCCAACCACCTCAAAGCCCAAGCCCGCAAGCTCCTCCGCAAATGCCGAGAAGTAAAGCGGATGGTGGCCGGTCGCTTGCGGATCGACCAGAGCAATGGTCCTCCGCTGTTGTTCAGCTTCGCTCGACGCCAAGCTGGAAAACTCAAGCGTTCTCCCGCGATCCCGCTGCTGCAGATTCATACCGACCGCTTCAGTAGTCGCCTCAGTTGGCCCCTGATCGACGGATAATGAATGTATTTAAAGTCCTGGAGCAAGAGAGTCAGCAACGCTCGCAAGCTTCCCAGGTGCTGAAATTCGCGAGCAAACCTTCTGCGAAAGAATGTCATCGGCTCCGAATAAGAAAACTTCTGAAAAAGAAAGGATTTGGGACTGGGAAAGTGAAAAACGCTCGGGCTGCTAACGGAATCCGGACTGTAAATCGCTGCATCGAAAGTCGCTTTTAGGATGGCGGGGTCATGATCACTTGCGACCAATTGATAGGGCCTACCAAGCACTGCGATCCGTCCTTGATCCTTCGCTTCGAAGATCAAAAAATTGAGCATTCCCATTTCCCAAAACTTAAAGAGATTGGGAATCTCACGGGATTTCGCCAGAACCTCGAGGTAACGGTCCAATTGAATCGAACCCCGGCGGGCCATGAAGACACCGGTACAGAAATAGTCCTCACGATGGCTGGCGAACTCGAAATCCGGAAAGCAGGTTTTCATCTGGGTGGTGTCAAAAAACCATCTGGAGATCGCATGGTCATCGTAGCGCCCACGCTTATCGATAATGAAGTCGTAGCGGTCGAGTTCATTGATCCGCTGGAGATCCCCGCAAACAACCGTATCGGCATCCAAAAACAGGAAGTGCTCGAATGGAGATTCGAAAAACGCGACTATCTTCGTTACCCCGGGTCCGAAGCTGCTATCGCGAAGCACCTCGCTCTGGACATTCGACCGATTGAGTGTCGTGGCCAACGGCAGATTCCGAATAATATCTGGCGTTTCCCAACCGTCGTAAAGAAAGCAGATCCGCGTCTGCGGCATGAAATGCCGAATACTCGCGTAACATCCGACGGCATACCGTAGATCTTGCTTGCAACATCCGATCATGACGCCGAAATCATTGCCCACGTGTAAACCCCGAAATACCACCGCCGAATGCCAATCCAACAGAAAAAACTAGTAACCGCATTCCATGGAGATTTTCGGAGTAAAAACGAACCACTCCATAGGACAAGGCCGAAATTCGCTTAAAAGATGAGTACGTGTGGCAATATCAAATTTCATGATCGCAGGAACATCGTACACGTGGGCCTTGTCGCGATCATCGAGAGACTTCACTACATTCAGGTCGTGTGTCAGTGCGAAGAGAGTTTGCAAGTGCTCTTCAATTGCCGGGTCGACGAAGCTATGCACCTCGATAATCACATCGCATCCCGAAAGGTTGCGAACGGACGACGCGTTAAACAATTCCTTTTCATAACCTTCGCAATCGGAAATAATCAGGGACGGCGATTTCAACAGAAAATCACTCAGTTCGGAAGCGGTAATCGCATTCATCAGCGCGACCCGTTCCGCGCAATCGTTTGCGATTGCATTTTGCTTGCACAACTCTAACGCGGAAGGATCATTATCAACAGCGTACACTTTGCACTGAGGTTGTAGCAGCGCGACCCCTACCGCGTAGTAGCCCTCTGCCGATCCGATGTCGATGCAAACGTTGTACGTCCTGCCCCGCAGCAATCGCTCCAGAATGGAGGCCAGTTCACGTTCGTACGTACCGAATAATTTAGGAAGAATCGCGCTGCATTTCGCTTCGAGATTTGCGTATCGCATCCCGGCGAACGGCCCTGCCGAAACTTGCCGTCGTAGCGCCAGCGTTCGCAACACTTGCCTCGCGACGTATCTTTTTCGTCGCCGAGCCAGACCCGCCAGCGGCCCCCCAAAAAATGGCATTAAGGCATTGCCTAGCCCTGACCGCTCAATAGTCATATCGAGCGAAAACAAGGCCGAATCGATTAGCGGATGCATGAAACGTGTCGCGAAATGTTTATTAACTATCAAACCGCGCGGGAAGCTTGGTTTGGCAAAAGCAAGCCTTGAAAATGGCCCACGACTTGATGTTGTATACCTTTGTAAATTCGTTTCAGGTCGACGTACTGGTTGACTCATACTCGATGCATGGGAATCCGGCGCGTCAACGTTGCGACAACGGCCTGGAGTTCATCTCCGTGGCCACTAAGACAGCGTAAAACAACAAGTTGTCGGTTGTCGGAAATCAGTTTTTTGATGGAGGTATTTGGCATTTCCAATCACCGTGGAAGGTATTTCGTTGGACAATAGCTTCTGCAAGCTGATCGTCGTTGACTTTTTTTATTGCTTATACTCGGATTCATCAAGCCAAGCATGAACCTCCAAGCCGGTTGAGTTTTTTACGGGCCGATCAGGTTGACAACAATGTCGTGACTTTCAAGCGGCACGCCTTGCCAGTTGCGTGTGATATGGCA
>DNWZ01000816.1 GCA_003506095.1 Planctomycetaceae bacterium
ACCGGACACAACGTCAATGCTTCGATTGCTTTGCGTTACCGGAGGGATTCTTTTAATCGCCGGAGGGATTTCGGCACACAACGCACCTATTGCCAGTGGTGAACAACCGCTGGTCCAACTGAAAACATCATCTGAAAACGATTCTCAATCGTTGATCGAGGTAGGCCTGAGCCTCGAGGAAAGCAAGCATTGGGGCGACGCGATTCATCACTATGAGTCCGGGCTTCGCAAGCATGTGGGCAACGCGACGATGAAGCAACGCCTGCTGATCTGCAGGCTTCATTACGATGTGATGCGTCGGTATCAAGACCCTTCGTTCTTGCAATCGATCCAAGAAACGCCGACGCATCAATCGCTCGATTTGTATGCCGAGATGTTGTCGAATATCGAGACACACTATGTCGATGGCATTGATTGGACGAAAATCGTTCGGCACGGCAGCGCGTCTTTAGAAGTCGCCTTGACGGAACCTGCGTTCATCAAGCACCTGTTGCCCAATGCATCGCCCGAAGCGATTGAAAGCTTTCGTCAAAACGTTCACACACATGTCATTCATCGCGTCGTCAAGTCACGTCATGATTTGCGTGCAACCGCAGCCGTCGTTGCCGGTTTAGCGAAGGACGAACTTGGACTTGTCGGAACCGCCACGGTAATGGAGTTTGCGTGCGGCGCGCTCAGTGCGCTGGACACTTACTCGCGATTCCTTACCCCTGGTCAATTGGACGAAACGTTTTCGAGTATCGAGGGCAATTTTGTCGGGCTGGGCGTTGAGTTGAAAGCGGCAGGCGATCGACTGATGATTTTAAGCGTGATTGCGAATGGCCCAGCGGCCCAGGCCGGTTTGGTTGCTGGCGATGCGATCACCCGCGTCGCGGGAACTTCGACCAGTGAAGTGAACCCTGACTTTGCCGCAGATTTGTTGCGTGGGCCAGAGGGTTCGATGGTCGAAGTTGCGGTTGTGAAGGCCGATGGCACGCAACGCATGGTTCAAGTTCAACGGCGTCGTGTCGACGTACCCTGCGTTGAAAATGTCCATATCGTGGATACCGATGCAGGAATCGGATACTTGCGATTGACCAACTTCCAAAAAACGACCACTCGTGAAATTGAAAAGGCACTTTGGGACTTGCATCGCATGGGCATGAAGTCTTTGGTGATCGATGTTCGTGGTAACCCAGGTGGGCTGCTGTCCGCGGCTGTTGAAGTTGCCGATCGATTCCTGCCCAGCGGACGAATCGTGACCACCCGAGGACGTAATGTCCGCGAAAACTTTGACTATTCGGCTCACCGCCCCAACACTTGGAACGTCCCGCTAGCGGTCTTGATCGATTCGGACAGCGCTAGTGCGAGCGAGATTTTCGCCGGTGCAATCCATGATCATGGTCGGGGCCGTTTGGTTGGCGAAAAGAGTTATGGTAAAGGGAGTGTGCAAGGTATCTTCCGCATGCAAACCGTGAAGTGTGGCCTGTGTTTAACCACCGCCAAGTTTTACTCGCCAAGCGGTCTAGGAATCAGTGATCGCGGTGTCCAGCCCGATGTTGCTGTCGAATCGACCTACATCGCGGCTCGACCCAATTCGAAAGGCGAGATCACGCTTGATAGGGATGATCAAGTTTTACAGCGAGCGGTGCAAACGATTCGCAGCGAAGCTCGGTTAAGCAGTCTGCCTCGATGAGCGGCTGCTCAATCGTTGTAAGCGTCAAATCCGGACTTACCGGATTACCGAAAATGAAAACTTGAAGCTTTTGATTCGAGCTGCATTGACGTTGTACGCTATAAAACCTTCCCTTGTTGATATGCCGCCTTAGCGTGGGATCGAAGCACTTGAAGGCGGATACGGTCGCTCAGCGATTGATCAAATGAAACGGTTTTTCCTACTATCCCTCGAAGCTAATTCTGAAGCCATGATTCAAACACGCCGTGCCTTACTAGCGGCCTTTATTGTCAGCGGCAGTGCGTTTCAGGCGAAAGCCGGTTGCTTCGATTGGCTGTGCGGAAAAACCGCGACACCGGTTTTACCCTATTCGGTCGGGTTTACACCGCAAACAACGATCACCCCGTTGGGGCCGCCGGTAGCCGTCGGGCCGCCGATTTTTTCAAGTCCCGTTGGGGTGGTTCCCGCTTCCGGATTTTCGCAACCGGGAATGGTTGCGACTGGGGCATATTCCGCTAATTTTGGTCCCTGGAATACGCCATCGGCTTTGCAAATGCCGGCTTATGGCGCGATTCCACAGCCGATCAATAATCCGTCTGTTTTAACCGGGATGCCCGTGAATCCCGCTTTAGGACAAGCACCTATTTCAGCGTTCCGCACGAATATCAATCCCGCTTTGGCCGGCCCTGCCGCGGTGCCGCAAACCAGTTTCAATGCCGCAGCGGCTTTCCAATCGCCGACCCAGGTATCGCCAGGTGTCATGGCCCAGCCGATGTTCGCACCGGCTCCGCAAGCCCAGTCCGGCGGAGTGTTCGGCAAAGTTTTCGGAAACAATTATCAAACGAATTACAACAACGTCCCGACCACGGTGTTTCGACCTGTGCAGCAGGTTGACCCCAACACCGGACAAATCGTGATCGTGCAACAACCGTGCATGACCAACACACAACAAGTGCAACGCACTCCTTACACTTCATTGCAACCCGCTCCTGCGCCGCAGCCTTATTATGGCGAACCGACCTGTGGCAATGAACCGCCCCGGTACCAGTCGCCATCGCAGTTCGAGCCAGGGCAACAATTTGCACCTTCGGCTCAGTACGCTCCGCAGCAACAATACGCCCCACAGCAACAGTACGCGCCACAGCAACAGTACGCGCCTTCGGGGCAATACCCTTCGCAAGCCGGCATGACTGCTCCCAACGGATACTCAAACAGCGGCAGTGCAGTCGGATCGGGCGTTGCACAAACCGGTGCTCAGGATTATTCGAATGGTGCGACCGGCAACTCTTACAATGGGTATGCCGCGCCGATCCCATCGACCGACCCTGCGCCGTTGCAAGGCTATGCGTCGCCACAATCTCAACCACAAACACAATTGCCTCCCGTCGTCAATCCGAACGGAGTCGGCAATGGATCGGCCAATGGTTATGGTCAACCGTCAGATCAAATGCGGGTGGAACAACCGGAACTCGGAGCGAGCAACTGGCAACGGTCCAGTCGCGAATCTTACAACTCGCCACGCCTTCCCCTGACGACTCCTTCGACGAACGTGTCGTCCAAGTATTCCGACTTGCCACCGATTCCCGCGGCTGATGATTACAGTCCGCCAACATGGATNNACCGTCGGCAGGTTCGTTTGATGCCGAATCGACTCGTCCGATAACACCCGCTCCCACGATCTCGCCGCCATCGTGGAACGACCGCACTGCCCAGCGAGTGGCCGAACCACGCGAAGGCGAACAGTTGGCAAGATACGCTTCCCAGTCGCAACCCCGCAGTGTCGCGGCTCCACAACCGCTTCAACGCAAAGATGCTGGCTGGTTTCCGATCAGCCAGTAGGAATCGGGGTGGTCGTGGTATACAACGGACAATACTGAACCTTTCGATTTCATATTTCCATTGACCACCCAGGTGAATCATGTGGCAGTTCTTTAAAAGATCATCCGTGCTCTCGTTGTTGGCGGTTTCAATCGCGGTCGGCTGCAACGTCCAACCGACACCGCCGCCAGTTGAAGTCGCCGAAGTCGAATCTGAGTTGGATACTGATTTTGCGAATGAGATCCAAAGCACCCCAACGGTTTTGGTGAAATTTGGTGCAACTTGGTGTGGGCCCTGCGTGCGGCTTGATAAAGAGCTGAAGGGGCTTGAAGACTCGCTGGGCGATTACGCTAAAATCATTACAGTTGACATCGACGATAATCGCAAACTTGCTGCGACATTCAAAGTGGGTGCGATACCTCACATGATTCTGTTTAAGGACGGGAAGGCGATTGACCAAAAAGTTGGTTATCGTTCTGCTGATGAGGTTTCGAAATGGATGGGACTTAAGCCCAACGGCGTTGCCGCCAGTGCGACATCGCTTGGTCCGGCCGTAATTCAATCAAACCCCTTTTCGGATAGACTCTCAGTCGTTTCCACCCCCAGCAATCTTTTCCTTGAGCAGACGAACCGCTAGTTGATAGTCTTGGGCGGTCGGGTCCAGTTCAACCGCTCGTTCCAATCGACTCAGCGCGGCCGTCAAATCGCCGCTTAAGTAAAGTGCCAGGCCGTAGCGATACTGAATGATTGCGATGTCGGGAGCGAGGTTCGCATCGCGCGCTAGAAGCGGCAATTCATCGCGTCTTAATGTCTCTGCCTTGACCCGCGCCCGGTCATCGCCACGCTGTGCTACGTCATCAAGCAGAGCGGCCAGATTCGTTCTCGGCCCCGCCATTTTCGGTTCGATGCGAATCGCGGTCTCATACGCCTGGATCGCTTCGGCAATCCGGCCGCGTTGTTCACAGATCGCGGCCCACTGCATATGCGCGCCCGCTCGGTCTGCGGTAACCATCAACGTTTCCTTGACCTCGCGCAGCGCCAGATCGACCTGCGATTGCTCGCTGGCAGACAACGTTTGGTACATGCCGCCTGACGCCAACAAACGCGTCGCTTCATCACGGACCAATCGCGAGGGATCGGAAATCAAAGGCAACAAGATTCGTTTCGTATTCGACGGATTGCCCGTCGACAATGCTCGCACCGCAGCGGCACGAACCATCGGATGCTCGGTTGCGTCAGCGATCAGTTCGGCACCCGCCTTCGCCGCGGCATCGATACCGCGGGCGGCCAAATTATCCAGCGCCGTCGCTCGGCCAATCGCTGGTGTCAGACCGTCGCGGCGCATCGCAAACGCCAGTGCTTTCTGCACGCCAGCGGGATCACCGGCGCGAAGTGCCGCTAATGCATGTCCGAAATGCTCGGGTTTCTCGCGATCGGCGCCATACCACTTATCGCTAGCGTCCGCACACCATTTGTCTGTCTCGCGAATCAGTCCGGCGATCCATTGGTCCCCACGCTCGGCCGCGTTTAACCAATCGGCGTATTCTTGAAGAGATTCACGTTGTTCGACCGGCACTTGTTCAATACGGTCTTTCACATGACACGACGAACAAGCGTTTGGCGTTCCCAGGTCGACCGACATATCAGGCCGCGGGACACGGAAACTGTGATCGCGTCGGAAGTCGACATCCATATAAGTCCGTCCCGGCATGTGGCAATTCACGCACAAGGCGGCCTCGGTTCCCACGGCATGCCGATGGTGACTGGGTACATCGTATTTGCCAGCGGGGTGTTGATGGCATGACGTGCAAGTCTCGTTGCCTTGATGTTTAAGCTTTAGCGAATGCGGGTCATGGCAATCGGTGCAGCGTACCCCTTTGTGATACATCTTGCTTTGCGTAAACGATCCGAAAACATATACTTCATCTTTGATTTGGCCGTCGTGATAATAGGTCTCGTCTTGCAATAATTCGAGATTGAAAAAATCATGATACTTTTGACCAGCCACAAAACCTTGCTCAAGCACGCCCCGGCGGCTGTGGCACGGCGCGCACGCTTGCAATTGGGCTTCGGAGCTTTCACCTTTCAGTTTTGCAAGCCCGTAACCGTGGATGCGATCCCAAAACAGCCGTTTGCTTTTTGCTAATTCAACGTGCATACTGCCGGGGCCATGGCAAGCCTCGCAACTGACGTTCATTTCCGAGAATGTCGTGTGATAGCGGTTTGAATTTGTATCAAAATTGGTGACCAAGTTCGTCGAATGGCAATCCGCACACATTGTCTGCCATCGCTGAGCGATGCCGGTCCAGTGCAGCGGGTCGCCCGGTTGCAGTTTGTCCTTGACATCCGGCGGTCGCAAATAAAACCAGCGTTTTCGATGTGTGTCCCAGCTGATACGTAACACTTGCAAACGCGGAACTTCACCCGGCTGAAGCGACGCGTCACGATCGAACTCGACCATGTATTGCTGCAGAGGATCGACACCAAACACATACTTGATTTCGAAATCTTGCATTTCGCCGGACTCACCTTCGGTGTGAATCATGAAACGCTTGTCATCGCGAAACATTCGGCTGACCATCCCGTCGTGTTCGATCTGGGCATCATCAAAATTACCCAAAACGGTTTCATCAGTCGCCAGCTCCATCGCCTTGTCATGATGCGAACCGGTCCACAAGGTTGATTGCTCTTGATGACAATCAATACACGACGATCGGCCGACAAACGTTACCGGCGTGTCGCTGGGAATGGTTTTCCAGTAATCAGCGAACACGAACGTAGAAGCCGCCAGTGCGATCGTGGCGAGGAAAAGGCATGCGATTTTGCGAGCAGACAAGCGAGATAACGGGGGCTGAAGGCGGAAGGGGGGATTTATTTTGAATCGCTGGGTAACTGCGAAAATTCGTCGATCATCAGGACGGTTGCCTGTTCACGCATCGCCGCGATCAGGCGGTTTCGTTGCGGGTCGCGGCCAGGCAGCGAAGCCAATTCACGGGCCGCACGCAACAGCGATTCGGCAACCAAGAATTGAGCCTCGGGCCCTGAAAACGATTGTTGACCGTCCAGTGGAAATGCGGGAACCGGATTGATCGGTACAGCGGGCAACTGATTGTCGGTAGCACGTGAGTCCATTTGAGCAGACGCGTTCTCACGGGAAGATTGCGAATCGAGCGACGAACCGTCAAGGACGCTCCCCTGGCGTCGAATTACGTTCAACACATCGTCGAGGATCGGGTCGCCGGTCGAACGGGACGTATCGGCCCGCTGGGCGTCGCGCGCCAAAGCGTCGGCTATCTTTTGTTTGACCGCATCGCTCAGCGGCACAACAACTTCCTGCAGTTCTGTCTCGGTCGCTTCCTTGGGAAGCTCGTATGGCGGTTGAGCGATTACAAAACCGCTAGCAAACAACATCGCAGCGGCGACCATCGTTTTCAGCGACCAGTTCATCGATACTCGGTATGGCATGATTCAGATTCCCTGGCCAAGGTTTTTTGAAAAGGGCACACTGTTTCGGACGCGACGCCAGTGAACATTGTAGCAGTTTGTTCGCTGGGAACCGCCGTGGCCAATTTGAAACGGCGTCACGTGAATTTCAGACGACTGTTTTCCCCCATTCGCAAAGCCGTGTCGATGCCGCTTTTAAAACGAGCGCCGGTACAGTCAGCGAAATGGCAATTGATTCACCCAGATTTTGCAGGAAAAAGTTTTGCGTACCCGGTGAACGGGTGGTATATCCCAATGCACGTTGTGGGCGGCCTCCGGTTGTTGTCGCTTAGCCCCCAACATGCTTTCAAGTAAGCCTGCGGTTACTTTTGACCTACTGTGATCGTCCCCTTCCATACTAACACCCCCAAACAGTCGTCATCGGACCATGTTTTTCATCAAGAAGAATTCCCCATCTGGCATCGCGTCACCTGAATCCATTGAAAATGCAGAAAAGTTAAAGCATCTTGAATCTTACATGAAGGCGTTCGATGTCTCCAACGCGATTATCGAGTTTGACCCTGATGGTAACATCCTCACGGCTAACGAAAACTTTTTAACTGCGATGGGTTATACGTTGTCCGAAGTCCAGGGACGCCATCACCGCATTTTTGTCGCCCCCGAGGAACAGACGACAGCGGCCTATGCCCAATTCTGGAAAAGCCTGGCCAGTGGGAACTTCTCGAGCGACGAAGTCGTACGGTATCGGAAAGATCGAAAGCCGATTTGGATTCGAGCGATCTACAATCCCATTACGGTCGATGGTAAAGTCGTCAAGGTAGTCAAGTTTGCTACTGACGTTACCAAGGAAAAGTTCAGAAACTCGGATTGGGAAAGCCAGATCAGTGCGATCAGTCGTTCACAAGCTGTGATCGAGTTTGATACATCTGGTATTATTTTAAAGGCTAATCAAAACTTCTTAGAAACCATGGGCTACACCGCTAGTGAGATAGTCGGAAAGCACCATCGTGACTTCTGCAATGAAGCGACACGCACCAGTGGTGATTACGCTGAAATGTGGCGACGGTTGGTCAAGGGGGAATATCTAGCGGGGCAATTCCTTCGAATTGCACGAGGCGGACGCGAAGTGTGGTTGCAGGCAACCTATAATCCGATTCTCGACTTTGAAGGGAATGTTTATAAAGTTGTGAAATATGCGACCGACATTACGGAGCAAATTGCCGCTCGGAAATCATCGGAGATCGGTGCGGCAGTTGCGACGAGTGTCTCGGAGATGAACCAGACGATCAATGAAGTTTCCGAGAGCATTACGCGGACGGCCACCAATGCAAGGGTCGCAGAATCGCTCGCCGGGAAAACAACTCAGAAAGCAAAGGCACTGGAAAATTCAAGTCGATCGATCGGCCGCGTGGTGAACGTTATCCAAGACCTTGCCGATCAAACCAATCTGCTTGCACTCAACGCAACGATTGAAGCCGCCAGGGCTGGCGAAGCGGGTAAAGGATTTTCGGTCGTTGCACAGGAAGTGAAGTTGTTGGCAAAACAAACTTCAGATGCCACACGTGATATCGGCACCAGTGTCAAAGATATTCTGGACAGCATTGCCGAAATGGTGCAATCCGCCAACGATATCTCAACTGCGGTCAGTGAAGTGAGTATGAGCACCAATATGGTTGCGTCGGCTATCGAAGAACAATCGCTGACCATGGCCCACTTGAGTGAAACAGCAAAGCAGTTGAGCCACTGATTCTTTGGGCAAGCGAGTCCGAGGGAGAACGATCAGCGGCCGGTGTCGCTCGCAGCGGACCGGCCGCAATCATTTTGCAACGTCTAGCTCTTGGAAAGGGCTTCTTCAATCGCCTTTACCAGTTCGGTATCGCTAGGCGAAACGCGTGGCGAAAAGCGGCTGGTTACTTTGCCATCGCGACCGATCAAAAACTTTTCAAAGTTCCAACTGATTTTTCCGTCACCAACGGGTGACGCTTCTTGCGACGTCAGAAACTTATAAAACGGTGCGGCACCCGCCCCGTTGACGTCCACCTTGCTGAACATCGGGAAAGTCACACTGTATTTGGTGCTGCAGAATTGCTTGATATCCGCTTCGGTACCGGGTTCTTGGCTGCCAAATTGATTGCAGGGAAAGCCTAGAACGACCAAGCCCTTGTCCTTGTACTTCTCATACAAGCCTTGCAAGCCGGAGTACTGACCTGTCAAACCGCACTGGCTGGCGACGTTGACAATCAGCACAACTTTGCCTTCATAGTCGGCAAGTTTAACGGTCTCGCCGTCGATCGACTTGACTTCGAAATCGAGTGCCCCCGAGGGCTCTGCTGCGCCGGTTGCTGCGGTCATGGCTAAACACATCATCAATGCAAGAAAGCGTTTCATCTTTTCAACACGGTTCTAGGGAGGGAGGAAACTTACCAAACCCTCGCATTGTAGCGTCGTGGAAAGTCCTTGTGCAAAGCTTTACTGGGGCGATTGAGTTTTTCTGGCATCCAGCGTGCCGACAACCTCAGCCACCGCCGTTGCCCCCAAGCTTGCGATCGCCGACGGCAATTCGTCCAAAATTCGCGTCGAGCCCTGTGGGTCGTAGTAATTCGCCGTGCCGATCTGTATCGCCGAAGCACCCGCGACCAAAAACTGCATCACATCATCCAAGCTGGCGATTCCACCGATGCCGACAATCGGAATGTCGACTGCCGATTTCACTTGGTGTACACACCGCAACGCGATTGGCTTGATCGCCGGCCCGCTCATCCCTCCCATGACGTTGCCCAACATGGGGCGTCGCTTTCGCCAATCGATCGCCATCGCCAAAACGGTGTTGATCAGGCAAACGCCATCGGCACCGCCATCGGCAGCACCCCGGGCCACATCGGCAATCGAGGTCACATTAGGCGTTAACTTTGCCAGAATGGGGACCGGGCAACGATTGCGGACCGCTTCGACCACACGTCGGCACGATTCCGGCGATGTACCAAAATCGACGCCCCCGCTGACGTTTGGACACGACAGATTCAACTCAATCGCAGCGACCCCTTCACAGTGTCCCACGCGATCGGCCAGCTCTACAAAATCGTCAGATGTTCGTCCCGCGACACTAACGACAATCGATGTGCCGACGTTTCGTAAGTAGGGCAAGTGATGGTCGAGAAAGACCTCAACACCGTCGTTGTCCAAACCGATCGCGTTGAGCAAACCGGCGGTGACTTCCACGGTTCGCCAAGGCGCGTTGCCCATCCGCGGCAACGCGGTAATCGTTTTTGGCAGGATCCCGCCCAGTCGCGAACAATCGACCACGTTTTCCATCTCGCGGGCATAACCGAACGTGCCCGAAGCAACCATGATCGGGTTCTTGAGCCGCAATCGGCCGAGTGTGACGCTTAGGTCGATCGTTTGTGTCGTCATGGTGTTGAATCAGCCGAATTGGTGATCAATCGCCGCTCGATTTGATCGATGATACCGCCAGCAACCTGCTCTTTGCTGCCTTCAATGGTGTCGACCAGTGTCCCATCGGTCGCCAAAAGTTCGACACGGTTTTCGAAGGAATCGATCGCCTCTGGCCCATTGCTGACCATCAAGTCGCAATGTTTCTTTTCTAATTTGACGATCGCGCGGAAACGCCGATCGTCCGTTTCTAACGCAAATCCTACCACCCACTGACGGTTGCGTTTGGATTGGCCAAGCGTTGCAACAACATCCTGGGTTTCAACCAATTCAATCGTTAGCGGTTGGCCCGTCTTGGCGATCTTCTGCGATGCGACCTGTTGAGGTTGGTAATCACAGGGGGCCGCCGCACCGATCGCTCCGTCGCAGGTCGAAAACTGGTCGACCGCGGCTCGCAACATTTCATCCGTGGTAACAACCTGAATCACCTTGGCCTGTTCAGGATACGCGATCGCGACCGGCCCTGACACAATGACCACTTCATGGCCACGGTCGATGCAAGCCTTTGCCAACGCAGCGCCCATTCGACCGCTCGACGCGTTGGTCAAGTAACGCACGGGATCGAGAAATTGCCGAGTAGGTCCCGAAGTGATCAAAATTCTAGCCACGTTGGACTTATCACTTTTGCATTAAACGATTGACCAATGAATCGATCTCTTGCGACCCGAAACCGAGTTTGGCAGCACAAATCGCGAACATCCGTTTCTCGCTTTCTTCCAGCATTCCATCGGCCGCCATCATTCGCAACAAATCGCCCAGTAATGCTTCACTTTCGGCCGGGTTATCAGGCAATTGAATCGACGCCGANNTCTTCCAAGGCAAACCGAATTGCATCTCTCAATTCATGCTCACCAAGTCCCATTTCCGCACACCGATCGGTTACAAACTGGACTTCCCGTTCGCCAAGCGATCCGTCGGCAAGCGCCATCACCATCAGGTTTCGCAATCGAGCGTTGGGGTCCATTGAATCAATCCGACAAAATGCTTTTCTGGGGGGGAGGAGTGGGCTGGGCCAGTGCGATGATCGACGCAGCNNAGTTTAACAAACCGTCTGTTTGCGGGAACCGGGCGCGATATTCGTCGCAGCAAAGAAAGCAATCCGCCGCCGCCGGCGCCGTTACCACCGTTGATTTTTGCGAAATGGCCGATGCACGCATGGAAACGGTGTTCATGATCGCGATTTCTTCATCCAACAATCACCGTTTCCTTCGTTTAAATTGATTATCTTTCCTGTTGAGCGTCCATGAGTCGGACGCACGCTACAACCCTGAGAACACGATTACGAGTTTCACCTATGCATGTTTTTTACAGTGCTCCAGCTCTATGGCTGGCGTCGGCAATTGCGATGTTCGCATCGATACCGCTGGTCGCAAACGCTCATGAAGGCCACCGGCACAAAAAAGCCACAGGTGTGAAGTCAACCGTCGGTCAAACGGCCGTTGCGCAGTTGACCCAAGTACCGGCTCAAATCCAACAGACGATTGACCCCCAACCGCTACCTGGGACGGAAAAACCGAAACTCGAAACTGCCCGTGGCATCGTGTTCGAAGACACCAACGGAAATGGCCAATACGAGCATGGCGAACCCGGTATCGGCGGAATCAAGGT
>DNWZ01000464.1 GCA_003506095.1 Planctomycetaceae bacterium
AAGAAGTGCTGACCGATGTGGTGGAGATGACCGACATCGCCAGCCCCGTCAAAGTCTCTAGTAATGCGTATGCTTATGACGGCCCTCCGTTCAACGGCGGTTCGCCTGATATCCATGCGAAGTTGGAAATCAAAGAAGACGGTTTGCATCGGTTGCAAATCCTTGACCTTTTCGGCGGGACGCGTGTCGATCCGCGAAACGTGTATCGCTTAATCGTTCGCAAAGCACAGCCTGATTTTGCACTGTCCGCGTGGGGGCTGCACATGGAGCTTCGTAATGGCGATCGCAGCGCGTTTTCAAAGCCGATGGCGCTTCGTGGCGGTACGACCGTTGCATTGGAAGTGGTCGCTTTCCGCCGTGACGGATTTGACGGTGCGATCGATTTGCAAATGAACAATTTACCCGATGGGGTGACAGCAACCGGTTTGAAGATTGCGGCTGGCGCGACACGAGGGATCGTCTTAGTTACCGCTCATCAAGATGCCCCGCGCGGTTACGGGTTCGCTGATTTTGTCGGCACAGCCGAAGTCGATGGGCAACCCGTATCGCGACCTGTTCAGTTGGCCGCAATGGCTTGGCCGGTGACGGATGCTTGGGGCGAGATTCCAAGTCCAAGATTGGTTGGCAACGTCGCCGTTTCGGTCGGTGGATCGGAATTGGCGCCGCTGACGATCAAGCCACAATCATCTCAAGCGATCGAAGCGGTCGCTGGTACAAAGATCACGATTCCTCTGACGGTACAACAACGGTCTGAGTTTTCTGGGTCGATCGTGCAGATGAAAACATTTGGTCCCGGGTTCGAATCGGTGCCACGGTTCGACTTGTCGTTGTCATCAAACACATCCGAAGCGACAATCGATTTGGCCGCGCTTAAAACGATGCCTGGCGAATATACTTTCGCCTTCTATGGTGGAGCGGTTGCGAAGTATGCCTACGATCCAGATGGCGTTGCGCGGGCACAGCGTGCTCATGACTTGGCGGTTGAATCCGCCAAAACGGCGACCAGTGAACTGGAAAAACTAAAGGCTGCGGCAGCGACTGCAGATGAAAGTGCTAAGGCCGTGGCAAGTGCGGCGGTCGATCAAGCGACCAAGCAAAAGGCGGAAGCCGACGCCAAAGTGACCGCTGCGGCGGCGAAGTTAAAAACGGCGACCGATCGTGCCGTACCGCAAGATACTGTCGATATTGTTGTGTCAGAACCGATCACCATCCGAGTTACCCCTGCGGAGCAGAAATGAGCGACCCGTTTTATGCATCATCGGTCGGACATCGTCAAACGATTCAGCGACCCGATGTCAGTTGCAGTGGTCCGTCGGCGTTCGGTTTAACCGGTCGACGCGGTTTCATCAGGATGGGATTGGCCGGATTCACCAGCCTCAGCCTACCGGGGCTGTTGCAATTGCGTGCCGCAGCAGAAACCGCTGGGGCGGCCACGAAACCTGGCAAGGAAAAAACTGCCGTCATCATGGTTTGGAAACCGGGCGGTTGTTCCCATATCGATACGTATGACCCCAAGCCTGAGGCGACCAGCGATTATCGTGGTCCGTTCGGCGTCATTCCGACAAAGGTACCCGGAATGATGTTTACCGAACTGCTGCCGATGCAAGCTGCGATCGCTGATAAGTTCACCGTCCTGCGATCAATGCGCCAGGGTGCTGGCGGACACCCAGCCGGTTCGATGCAATTGCTTTCTGGCGATCCGGATACTCGCGACAAACCGAAACCGAAGTATCCCGATTGGATGACGGTCACCAATTATCTGCGGTCGCAACAGGGGCCACGCACCAACCCGTTGCCCGCCTATGTCGGTATCAATCCGCCGCTGGAGTACAACGGTCCGGCTTACCTTGGCGATGCCTATTCGCCATTTACGGTAACCGGCGACCCGAATTCACCGAACTTCTCGGTTCCTAACATTGGCCTATCGGACCAGAACGAAATCAAGCGACTCGATCGCCGCACGGCACTGCGAAAAAATCTCGATACGCTAGCAAGATCTTTCGACCAGTATGGCGAATTGGGTGCACTGGACCAATTCGAAGAACAGGCGATGACGCTGTTGACCAATCCCAAAACTCGCGACGCGTTTGACCTTTCCAAGGAAGACGATGCGACTCGCGATCGATATGGCCGCAACGCCTGGGGACAACAACTGCTAATGGCTCGCCGGTTGGTCGAAGCGGGCGTTGAAGTGTTGACGACCAGTTTAAGCGGCCCGTTGTGCGGGCGTGTCAACAATTGGGACGATCATGCCGTGAACCATCACGTTTTTGATGGTATGCGATTCCGTGCCCAGGCTTATGACCAGGCGGTTTCCGCTTTGATCGAAGACATCTATGCGCGAGGATTGGATAAGCGAGTTTTGGTTGTGGTGACAGGCGAGTTCGGCAGAACGCCGAAGATCAATTATGCGGCCAGCACCGGTGCCGGTAACGCGAGCGCACCGGCCGGTACTCAGCAACCCGGTCGCGACCACTGGCCACGTGCGTTTTCTAATATTTGGGCAGGCGGCGGAATCCAAACCGGTCGGTTCATCGGCGCGACTGACAAGCGTGGCGAAGATTCGATCGAACGGATCTGCAACGCTGGTGATTTCCTCGCCACGATCTATCATCACCTGGGCATTGATGCCGCTAGCACGATGATCGAAGACTTTAATGGTCGTCCGACCCCGGTTGTCGATCGCGGTAGACCAATCCCTGAATTGATCGCGTGACCCGTTCGTAGTCCTGCCTTTAGGCGGCTGTCGGGTTGTGGGAGAACAGATTCCGGCTAAAGCCGGTACTACGAACGCCGGTACTACCGAACGAGCTTTCAGCTAATTTAATCCACTATGTTCACCTCAACAGATAACTGATGCCCGAGCTGATATCGCCCGTCGTTCGAACCTTAGCCGATTTGGTGCGAATCAACAGTGTGAACCCGGCTTATGACGGCGGTGTTTCTGAATTGGCCGTCGTCCAATATGTGCAAGATTTTTTCAAGCCACTGGGCTTGGAAATGTGGCAGCAGGAAGTCTTTCCTGGACGCCCCAACTTGATCGTACGCTTGCCCGGCAAAGATCCCAGTCGACGTGTCGTGCTGGAAGCTCATACCGATACCGTATCGGTCACCGGAATGACGATCGAGCCCTTCGAGCCAACAATAAACAATGGTTGCTTGTACGGCCGGGGATCATGCGACACCAAGGCAGGACTAGCTGGCATGATGCATGCAGTCGCATCGCTGTGCCAGCAATCGATCACGCCGCCCTGTGAGATTTGGTTGGCTGCTGCTGCGGATGAAGAATACTCCTATCGTGGCGTGGTAAAACTTTGTGAAGGGCTGACGGGTGATGCCGCGATCGTGGCTGAACCGACCGACCTGAAAATGGTTGTCGCCAGCAAAGGCGTCATTCGCTGGCGAATCCGTGTTCAAGGCCGCGCCGCCCACAGTTCCAAACCGCACCTGGGTGTTAATGCGATTGTGCATATGTCGCGACTCGTGCTGGCGATCGAGGAACACCACCAGAAGTTGTCCGCGTGCTCGCACCCACTGTTAGGATCGGCGACAGGAAACGTAGGCGTGATTAAGGGTGGCGTGCAAGTAAACTTTGTTCCCGATGAATGTGTAATCGAAATCGATCGACGTCTCTTGCCAGGTGAAACGGTTCCGACTGTTTTGGCCGGATATCAAACTGTGATCGATCGCATGAGTCAACAAGAATCCGACTTCGTCGCGACCATGGAAACACCAATGCTGACCGACACTCCGCTGGACACTCCGATCGATTCGCTACCGGCCTTGGTCGCAGGCGATATCCTACGTTCGATGGGGTTGTGTGGCGATGCTTATGGCGTACCGTTCGGCAGCGACGCCAGCAAACTGTCGCAGCAGGGGCTAGCCAGTTTGGTTTTCGGCCCCGGCAGTATCGATCGCGCTCACGCCGCCGTCGAGTATGTCGAGATCGATCAAGTCGATCAAGCGTTTGAATTTTATCGTGAGTTTATCAGTAAGTTTGAATAGCGTTTTTTGAAATCATCCATTGATTCGAGCAACCAGGAGATTTTTTCGATGATCAACCGCGATGCAATGTCTCGTCGACAATATTTACGCTCCTCCGGTCTGCTCGCCGCCGGAACTGCTGCTGCGGCGTTTCTTGGCACCGGCAGCGATCAATCACACGCTGACGATCAGCCCAAGAAAGGCCACATCGACGCTCACGTTCACGTTTGGACGCCCGATCTTGACGCTTATCCGATCCATGAAAGTTACAAACGCGAGGACATGCAACCGGCCAGCTTTACCCCAGAGCAATTGTTCGTCCATATGAAACCCAGCGGTGTCGATCGCGTGGTATTGATTCAAATGAGTTTCTATCGATTCGACAATCGATACATGACCGACATGATCGCTCGGTTTCCTGGCGTCTTTTCGGGCNNCGCCGGCGTTCGTGGGTTTCGCATCCATCCCGCGACTCAATCGGTCGATGCTTGGATCGGTTCGCCGGGCATGGCGACGATGTGGAAAGCGGCAGCCGATCAAGACTTGGCGGTCTGTCCGCTGATCAATCCCGAAGCGTTGCCGTTGATCGAAAAAATGTGCCAAAAGTATCCGAAAACGCGAGTCGTCATCGACCACTTCGCCCGGATTGGTGTCGATGGCAAGATTCGCGATGAACAAGTGGAATCGCTGTGTCGATTGGCAAAACATCCTAACACCTATGTTAAAACGTCTGCCTTCTATGCACTGGGAAAGAAGCGAGCACCTTATACCGACCTGGGACCCATGATTCGTAAAGTCCGCGATGCGTTCGGAGCCGAACGACTGATGTGGGCCAGCGATTGTCCCTATCAAGTCGATCCGGGGCACAGCTATGAACCCGCGATTGCACTGGTTCGCGATGGACTCGATTTCCTTTCGCCCCAGGAACGACAATGGATGCTGGCCGGCACGGCAGAGAAGGTATTTTTCAAAGGCCTATGATCCGCTAAGCGTTGATCAATTTCCCACATACCGAGCATGGATCGACTTCGCTCGACCAACATCATTCGTCCCATCAATCAGAGTCCGCCCGTCACGAAATACGGTAATCGTAAGCTCCTCTGGCAAAGTTAGCCGAATAAAAAACTTTGTCGTTTGAACCGTGCCGAGGTCGTGCCAAGATCGGGCCAGCGTTATAAGATCGGCCGTACGACCTGCCGGAGCACCGATCTGAACGGAATCTCGGCCACATAAGATTTTTGTGCTGTCACTGGCATGGCCATCCGTGGCATCCAAGAAAGTCAACTCGCCGCGTCCACAAGCGAGACACGATGCCGACAGCGCCTCGGGGATCGCGATCTCGCGACTGCGGTTGTGCCAAAAGTCGAGCGACCAGACGCCCGTGCGGATCGCGTCGCGATTGCCCGTGATCCATTTGATCGCTTCGGTCGCCTGCAAGCTGGCCACTGCGTGCGTCGCTGAGCCGAGCACTCCGGCCGTGTCGCAAGTCGCGATCGCGGATGCCGGCGGCGGCTCGGGCACCAAGCAGCGGAAGCAAGGTTTGCCCAAACCTGTAAAGAACATCACTTGGCCAGTCGTGCCGACGCACCCGCCGTGGACCCAAGGGATTTGATACCGCAGCGAAAAATCGTTCAACAGAAAACGGACGTTGAAGTTGTCGGTCGCATCGATCACCAAATCGATCTCGGCCAAAACGGTGGTGATGTTGTTTGCGTTAACATCAGTCACCATCGGCTGATAGTCCACCGACGAGTTCGCTTGGCTCAATCGCTCCGCGGCGACTTCCGCCTTGGCTCTGCCAGCCGCAGCATCGCTTTCGTAATACAATGATTGACGCTGCAAATTGGTCCATTCCACAACGTCACGATCGATCAATCGCAGCGCACCGACTCCGGCGCGGGCCAAAATATCCGCCGCAACGGTTCCTAACGCCCCGCACCCCAGCACCGCAACGCGGCTCTGTCGGATACGATCTTGCCCTGGTTGGCCGATCCCAGGCAGCCGGGTTTGGCGGTCATAACGCGAAAGCGATTGCATCAACGGGACACTCAATAAACGAACATGAATCAAACCACCGACAGCTTAACCCATCGCGACATTGTTGGCATGGTCACCACGCGAGCGAACCTGTTGCGCCAGGCCCGACGATTCTTTGATGACATCGGATTCACCGAAGTGCAACCGCCTTGTCTGTCGCGAGACCAAGTCGTCGACGCCCACATCGATCCGGTCGAAGTCGCCGGCAGTGCCTTGTTGTTGCCGCACGGTATAGCGGCATCAACCTATTATTTGCAAACTTCACCCGAGTTTGCGATGAAACGATTGATCGCGATGGGGTGTGGTTCGATCTACGCGATCGTGCCTGTGTTTCGCGCTGGCGAACGATCCGACCGGCACAATATCGAGTTTACGATGTTGGAATGGTACGACGTCGGCGGATCGATGCAAACCGTCGTTGAACAGACCATCTCACTCGTCACACAACTGCTCGGGATTCCACGTCCCGAAGTGGTCACTTACCGGCAACTCTTTCGTCAATCGCTCGGGTTCGATCCGATTGACGAGCCGCTCGACACGTTGCACGACGCGGTCGCAACCGTCGACGCTCATTTGGCTGCTGGGATGCGAGACCAGCGAGACGAAATGTTGGATGTTTTGATGACCGAAGTGATCGAACCGATGGTCGGCGCGCGAAGCCTGGTGATCCAAAACTATCCGCTCACGCAAGCGGCCCTTGCACGCCAGAGCGATGATGATCCGCAAACGGCCGAGCGGTTCGAGTGGATGATCCAGGGGCTAGAGATCGCCAACGGATATGGTGAACTGCTCGACGCCGACGAGTTATCGAAACGCAATACGCAAAGCAATCAAAAGCGAATCGCGACAGGACGAAAACCGTTGCCGGAAACCAGCCAATTGATCGACGCGATGCGATCCGGCATGCCAGCTTGCAGCGGCGTAGCGTTGGGACTGGACCGACTTGTCATGTTGGCGATTGGCACACGCAACATCGCTGATGTGTTACCGTTTCCGATCGAGATCGCATGAGCGACCGCCAGTCGCCGTTTTCGTAACGCGTGGGGATGGCGTTTGGACGCAAAACATCCTCACATCAACCCGAGATTTGATCGACCACTGTGTACTTCGGTCGGCTTCGTGTCTGAAAAGTTAACTTATCGTGTCAACGGTGAAATCGTCCAGCCGACGGCTGAATCGATCTGCGAAACACCTCAATTGTTGCTGGACTGTCCTCAATAGCGCAACGCGATCTCAATCGGCGGCCGCCATGCAGTGGACGCATTTGCCTACCCGCAATACAGGTGTCGTCAGTACGAGGCCACGCTTCGCAATGTTTTGCACAGCAAAGTGCAGGTGCGCTGAGGTGCCGATCGGGGCATACAACTTAATCCCCTCGATCGCAAATTCGTCGATCGCTCGCCAGCCACGAACGGTGCTGTGGAATTGCCCACGAACCTGGCCCTGTACGTTAGATAGAAGTTTGATTTATCAATTTGTCCCTTGTCCGCTCTTTTCCAGATAGTGCCTGTCCGGAGCTCTAAATTGCCTCGCCCCATGGGGCCGGTGTTGATCATCAACCCACGGAGTCAAGCTCCCGTGGTGTTGCTAGTAGGGGCCGGAAAACGTGTCCGCCACCCTTTCGAAAATCGACACGCTTTCGGGAATCCGAAAAACGTTTGGAAGTATCGGTTCCCAGTCGATTTAGGCCTTGTGCGACCGGCAGCGCCATGTTGGACCAATTCAGGTTATCTTGGAGCTCCAACTCCAATCAATGATCCCATCACTTGACGCGTTCCAGGTTCCCCATGATTCGTTCCGCCATCGTTTTTGCTGTCTTGATCACGTCGCTGACGCGACTGTTCGCTGACCAGCCGGTCGATGAAACCGTTCCTGCGTTGACGATCCAAACGCTTTACCATCCAAAAGAGCGCTTCAAGTACGTCGAATCGCCCACTCCACTGACACGCTGGATTACGTCGCAAGACGGCTCGTCGCTGTTGTTGGTCCGTCGCGAGAAAGGTTGGATGCAGATCGACCCGCAAGCGAAGCGAAGTGATGATATTGAATCGGAAACACTTTGGCCGGGTACCGACATTCTGGTTTCTCAGATTACGTCATTGGGCGACATCGACGAGAGGAAAGCTCGCGACATCGTTTCAGGCTGGCTGATGTCGGACAGATCGCTTGACAGGGCGCTGCTGACTATCGGCGGTTCCATCGCGATCGCCGGATTTGAACAGAAACCAGAGTGGATCACGCGTCAATCCTCAACTTGGAATGATGCAACGCTCAGCCCCGATGGTCAACAAATAGCGTTTGTTCAAGATCATGACCTGTATGTAATGAGTATCGAAAATGGGCGATTGACGCGACTGACGGACGACGGTTCGCCAAATCGATTGAACGGTCGACTTGATTGGGTATATCAAGAAGAAGTTTATGGACGAGGCAACTTTAAAGCGTTCTGGTGGTCAGAAGATTCTCGGTCGATTGCCTTCTTGCGAATTGATACGTCCAAAGTCCTTTCATTTACTATCACAACCAGCAACGGGCCTCGCGGTGGGACCGTCGTTGAGCGTTATCCGAAAGCCGGTGATCCTAATCCGTCAGCGGAATTATGGGTGGCGACGTTTGGGCAATCATCCGATGATTCCGTATCGCTGAAGCCTGTGTTCATGCCATCGATCAATGACGCCGACGACGACTCGTTGATTGTTCGCGTCGGCTGGCGTCCTGGCACAAATGAAGTGGTGTTTGCGCATGCCAGTCGAGTGCAAGATGAGTTGACTCTTTGGCGTTATGATGTCTCCGGAAACTCACCCCCCACTGCGATTGTAAAAGAAAGCTCTCAACAATGGTTGGAAGTTTTGGGTTTACCACATTGGTTGCCAAGCGGCGATTTCTTATGGCTCAGCGATTTACCATCGGGGCGGCGGCGTGTTTGGCGGATCAGCGAAGATGGCAGTCGGCGAGTGCCATTGACACCAGAAAACTTTGACGTTCGAGAATTGGTCGCTATCGACAGGGATAAAATGATCGGCTGGGTCACGGGTGACTTGGGGCGTGGCACAGTCGGCCAACACCTCTATCAAATCTCGCTCGTTGCGGCCACGACGGGCGACGAAACGCTTCACCAAGTTACCAGCGATCTGCCTTGGCATGCGGTCTCGCTCAGCGACGACCACCGGTGGATTGTCGATCGAGCTAGTTCGTTGACTGTGCCAACAGTCATGTCGCTGGCGGCACTCGAATCAATCCAAGTGCCCGAGCCAGTCGCACCGATGCGATTACACAGTGAAACGTTGCGGTTTCCTGGCAATCCGATCGATCCGGTTTGGGCAAGCGTGAAAACACCCGATGGCCTGGAGTTGCCTGGGTATGTCTTCCCGCCTATCGGATACGGTAGTTCCATTACCAAACAAGCAGGCGATCCGCAGAAGTTTCCCGTGCTGATCGAGGTTTACGGCGGCCCGCTGGCTCCGACCGTGCGCGACTCTTGGTCCTCAACACGTTACTTGTTTCATCAGTTTCTGGCCGCAGAGGGTATTGGTGTGATGGTGGTCGACAATCGATCCAGCGGCGGACGCGGACTGGCCGATGCATGGTCGATCCATCGCCGCGTCGGAGAATTGGAAACGAACGACATGGTCGCGGCCACTGAGTGGCTGAAATCACAACCATGGGTTGACAGCGATCGAATCGGAATCCGCGGCTGGAGCTTCGGTGGATTTCTTGCATTGCATGCGATGACCCACAGTAAAGCGTTTGCGGTCGGTGTCGCTGGCGGCAGTGTAACCGATTGGCAGAACTATGATTCGATCTACACCGAGCGTTTCATGGGTTTACCATCGGATAATCAGGCGGGTTATGCTTCAACCAGTCCGCTAAGGGCGGCGAGCCAATTGCATGGTCGCGTCTTGTTGCTGCACGGCGAAGTGGACGACAATGTACACTTGTCGAACACGTTGCAGATGGCCGAAGCATTGCAAAATGCTGGAAAAATGTTTGATATGATGATCTATCCCGGTTCTGCGCACGGTATCCGTTTCGGCATGCCAACTTACCACTTGATGGCAACGACTTGGGAATTTCTCAAGCGTGAACTGAAATAGAATTGACTTCTTACCAGGTTTCTCATCACGCCCAATCTGATAAAATGGAAGGCGGTGTTCTGAATCAGCGGGGCATTCAACGTGGCGGTCAAAATCATTGCTCTCAATACTCACAATGGAGTGTTTACTTAATGGATGGCACTGCCTCTCGTTCAGCTTCAACGTTGAATTGGGCTGATGAATTGTCGATCGCGATTGACCAACGGTTTGAGCGAATGTGTGAAGTGCGCAGGCACTTGCACCAGAATCCAGAGCCAAGCGGCCATGAAACCCAGACGACTCGTTACCTTGCTTCTTTGCTGGCATCCGAAAACCTAGAACCGAAAATCGTTGGCGGGGGACGTGGTTTGTGGGTCGAATCGAACGGTTCTGTCCAGCCGCGTATTGGCATCCGGGCCGATATCGATGCACTGTGGATTCAAGACGAAAAAACGGTTGACTATCGCAGTCGCAAGGAAGGGTTGATGCATGCTTGCGGGCACGACGCACACTCTGCCATTGTCTTTGGTGCAATCACGACACTGGCAGAACTCGATCGTTTGGGGAAATTGCCATGGCCTGTAGTTTGTCGTGCGATCTTTCAACCCGCCGAAGAGACGAATCAGGGGGCGATTGAAATGATCAAGGCGGGCGCACTCGTCGGACTGACTGACTTGCTCGGTGTGCACATGGACCCTTCGAGAAAAGTCGGCACTATTGGCGTTCGCCACGGGGATTTCACGGCCGATTGTCACGAGGTCACAATCGAAATCCACGGGCATGGCGCTCACGCGGCTAGGCCTCACGAAGCCGTCGATCCGATCGCAATTGCCGCTCAATTGATCACGTCCATCTATCTGTTTGTGCCTCGCAGCACCGATTCGCAAGATGCGGTCGTCGTTACGTTTGGCAAGATCCACGGCGGCCATGCCTCCAATGTGATTCCCGATCACGTGATCTTAAGTGGAACGATGAGAACGCTGGATTCGGAAGTCAGCGCCCGGACGATTCAGCACATTGCTCGTCTGGCCAGTGGCCTAGCTTCCGCTTCTGGGGCGCGAATCGACATCCAATGGCATTCCGGTCCTCCACCGGTCAAGAACGACGCATCGCTTGTGAATCTGCTGGCCGAAGCGGGCCGCGTTGTCGTCGGTGCGACTGGTGTTCACCCGATTCGAAGGCCCAGCATGGGCGGGGAAGATTTTGCAAATTATCTATCCCATGTGCGCGGGGCAATGTTTCGTTTGGGTAGCGCGCCAAGCGATGAAGCGGCCCCGCTTTTGCATAATCCACTGTTCGATATCGATGAGCGTTCGCTTCGAATCGGGGCGCAGATCCTAGCTCACGCGATCGTCCGCTGGTGTGACCCAAAAGATACGCACTGTATGGCACCTTGATATCGTTTTATCTTGATTGTTTGACGTCCCGCCGCATCTGCTGGAACGATAGCAGTACTGTCCTTGTCTCTTTTCCAGGAAGTTATGAACCATGCAGCGAATTGAGTTCAACGCGTCCAGTTTTCCCTCGTTGGGCGTCGAGATCGAACTTGCATTGGTCGATCGCCGGACCGGTGCGCTAACGAGCGGTGCTGGACCCTTATTGAATGCGATCGGCGACCTGCCAAGTGGAGCGATCAAGCCGGAATTGATGCAGTGCTATATCGAACTCAACACGGGTGTTTGCCAAACTGCCGAGGAGGCGGTCAGCCAATTGCGTAACAATCTCCATACACTCAAAAAGATAGCTGACCCGCTCGATATTGAACTGCTCTGGTCCGCGACACACCCCTTTTCATCCTGGCAAGATCAACGCGTTACCGAAAACGAGCGTTATCAGGGACTGGTCTCCTTGTTGCAAGACACCGCGCGACAATTGGTCACTTTCGGTTTGCATGTCCACGTCGGCGTCGACTCAGGCGATAAAGCCGTTATGATCTGCGACCGAATGCTTCGATACTTACCGGTGTTGCTTGCGGCAAGTTGCAACAGCCCATTCTGGGAGGCCCGTGATACAGGTTTGCATTCATGGCGAACGCGAGTGATGGAAGGATTGCCNNTTATGAGAAACTGGAGCGAGTATGTCTGGCTGATCAACCACCTGGTCGAAACCGGTTTCATCCAATCGATTCGCGAAATCTGGTGGGATATCCGACCGCACCATAACTTCGGAACTGTCGAAGTGAGGATCTGTGACATGCCAGGGTCGCTCAGTGATTGCGGCGGATTGGTGGCGATGATTCATTGCTTGGTCAAAAAACTGTCCGATCAAATCGATGAAGGAACCTACCAGCATGATTGCCATCCGATGTTAGTGCGGCAAAACAAATGGCGTGCCGCCCGTTATGGTATCGAAGCACAATTGGTCGACAGCAAAACGCACGAATTGATTCCGGCCCGCAAAAGCATTCAACTGTTGGCCAACGAACTGGTGCCAACCGCAAAATTGCTCGGTTGCGAGCGCGAATTGCAGCATTTAAAATCGGTTAGCGAACAACCGACCTGGGCAAAACGGCAGCGAGATTTTTACCAACAATGCAACGAACCTAAAGACTTGGTGCGCTGGATGGTTGACCAATCTAATTCCGATTTCGCTTGAAAGCCTATCCGAAAAGGCGGCAGACCCTCTCCGGTTAGCCCAAGAATTCCATGAAATCGAATCGCCGCCAAAAGGGCCAACCCCCTTTTCGGATCGGCTCTAAGTCGCTTTGGCAAAATCGCGGTCAATCTGTTTGCGTAATCCCTTCAAACGGATTGAACCGTCGTGGCTGATTTCCATCATGGAGTATCCACTGTTTTCGTTACCGCTGCCTTCGATCATTGCCACGAGTGTGCAATAAAAGATGCCGCCAATCTTACGGAGGTCATTTTTGTGGCTGTGCCCCTGAAACACAGCGGTCACGTTGCCGCTGTTTTCTAAAATCTCGCGAACTTCCTTTGCGTTTTTGACACCGTGACTATCGGATACGTCGAGCCGTTGGTGAGCAAACACAACCACTGGCTTGTTGTTGTTCTGTAAGTCCCCTTTCAGCCATTCCAGCTCGACTGGTGGAATGTTCGGATCGGTCCATTGAAAGTTGCGTCGACCATAGGCAACACCGTCGCTGCGAAAACATGAATCCAAAACAACAAAATGGATGCCGGAGCGATCGAACGAATAGTAAGATCGTTCTCGCTCTACGCCAGCCAAAAACTCTTCTTTGGTCAGCGTGTCGACGCAATGGTTTCCCAGCACGTAATGTCGGTCCGTTGCGATTGCTGAGAATGGCCGATTGATGGTTGCTAGGTAACGTTGCTCTGTCGCCACCGAATCGGCTGCGTCGATCAAGTCACCGAGTTCAACCAGCAAATCTGGGCGATTGGTTTGAAAGTAAGCTGCCGCTTCTTCTAGTTTTCCAAGCGTTTGACGATAAAAACGATTTCCTGCCGCATCTTTATCGGCATGGTGCAAATCAGTCATCATCCCTACACGCACAATATCCCCGGCGTCGCTATTGTTTTTTAGCTTACCAGCGGCCGCGGCGTCGATGCCCGGTTGATCATCGGCAATGCACGCCGATATGCCGACCGAACCGATCGCCGACAGCATCAATACACCGTCTTTCAAGAACGCTCGTCGTGTCATTACTCACTCCCAATCGATACAAAATCACAACTCACACCCGGGTGCAGTATAGCCCATCGCCGGGTTGAGCGATAACGTCCCAAATCCTGCATCGACCAACCGCAGAATCATGATCCAAGAAGGCCAAGCCTCTGCGAATGCTCGCGGCAAACAGAGCCTCATCCTGCGATTGGCGTTAAGGTTCCGGTCGCGTCGGCGAACTGCTCGTTTTCCCAGCCTGCCTTCTGTGCCAGCGTGAGCAGGACGTTTGCCAGCGGCGGATGGTTTTGCTTGTCATGTGCAACATGCCCAACATGCTTCAACCCGAGCGATTTTCCGCCAGCGATCAACAGCGGCAGGTCTTTGGGTGAATGCTCGCCCCCTTCGCCACTGTTCATCCCTGATCCGTACATCACCATGGTGCTGTCCAGCATCCGCGCCTCGCCCTCCGCCGTATCGGACAAAAGATCAAGAAAGCGAGCTAGGCGGCTGGTATGAAATTGGTCGATCTTGGCAAGTTTGTCCAGCATCCCCGCATCGCCGCCATGATGCGAAAGTTCGTGGTGGTTTTCGCCGCCGCCACCATACCCGCCCGCCTCACGCGACCACTGAAACGTGATCACTCGTGTCGTATCGGTCAACATCGCCAAATATGAAATCTCAAGCATCACATCCAACCACATCGGGCGATCGTGTGCATCGTGCGGCTTGCTGCCCAATTGCAGATCTTTTGGGTCAACCGTCGGCTTGGGGACATCGATCCAACTTTCCAGTCGCTCAATCCTTTGCTCGGTCGCGCGAACGCTGTTGTAATACTCATCCAACTTATTGCGATCTTCTTTCCCCAATCGCTTTTCCAACTGTTTCGATTGATTGCCGACACTGTCCAGGATCGAACGACGCAACCGATATCGATTCAACATCGCTTGCCGGTCACGATCACTCTCAGGAACAAAAAGTCGCTCGAATAATCGACGCGGCGAATCTTCGGCCGGCAGAGGTGTGCCACTACGATCGAATGACAGCGTATGAGAATGCATTGCTGAACCGCTGCCTGATCGATCCGACAGTTGCAATGACGGGATCCGCGTTGCAACCCCATGAACTTCAGCAATTCGTTGGTCGATCGAAATCGTGTTTGAATAGTCACGTCCGGCGACGGCGTCTAAGTCGGCCGCGGTTAACCAGGTATCGGCGCCGCTATGACCGCCGTCAGAAGCCGGATGGCCAAGCCCAGACAATACCGTCATGTCGCTGCGATGTCGGCTCAGCGGTTCTAGCGTCGGTGACAATGCGGCATCGGCGCCCGTTTGTTCTGGCTTCCATTTGAAAATATTGACGCCATTGGGGACGTAACAACAGATCAACCGTGGATGCGCCGCCGGCGATGACGGCAACGGTTTGAACGCTGATGGGGCGGCAATCAAATGGCTGGGCGACATCGCATCCAAAAATGGCAATGCAAGCGAAGCGCCAGCGGCGCGCAACATAAATCGCCGTGAAAGTGTTTTGCTCATCGCATCTCAAACGATTCGGAGGTGACAATATGGTGAATCAAGCTTCGTAACGTGCGCTGACTAGGATCCGAGTCGATCTTTGCTACTGTTTGGCGAATCATACCTTGATCCGCATATCCGACCTCGCGCCCTAAAGCATAAGTATAAAGTTTCTCTGCGACACTGGTTAAGAACATCGTCTTACGTTGCAAAATCGCTTGTTTCAAGCCGGCGACGCCGTCGATCGGCTTTCCGTCAGGCATCACCGCCGATGAATCGATCAGCGGATCGCTATCGCCAATGCGTCCTTGGTATCCGAATCCTTCGCGCAATCGCCATCGCCCAGCCGCGTCGTAGTTTTCTAACGCAAACCCCAACGGATCGATCTTGTTGTGACACCG
>DNWZ01000171.1:0-2819 GCA_003506095.1 Planctomycetaceae bacterium
GGTATTGCGATGACGTGCTTTATTCAACGCAGAACTTTTGGTGGAGCAGCAGTTTGGTCGACGGCAACCAGGGCCGGCGGCCGACTGGAGAGGCGGATTTGAATCCCTGGCCAGCGCCGTTCGATAAGCCGTTTTATTTTGTGTTGAACATCGCGGTCGGCGGCAATTTTGCTGGCCCGCCAAATGCGATGACCAAGTTTCCGGCGACGATGGAAATTGATTACATTCGTGTTTACGAATCGACGACTGGCGATATGAAGACAGTCAAGCCAAGAGGCAACGGTAGGTTGTAAGGTAGCAGGCACTCTCCGAGTGCCTGCTACCTTGTTCTCTCCACTTCATACTGCTGGTGCGGCTCTTGCTTGGTCGCTTTGCGAATCGTTATACCAGGACGATCGATGAACGCTTGATGGACCTCGCCAGCTAAACTTTCGTTATAAACCCCGTTGTGAACCAACAACAAATATCGCAATCGCAGCCCCTTCTCTCGCGTCAATTGATAAGCATTTTCGAAACAGAACGAAGCACACATCCAACCGTCATCGCGGACATGCCAGTGAGATGGATAGTTGGGATTCTGGGGATGATCCATATAGGTGATTCCTTGCATCACCGCCTTTCGATCGTTGCCGGTGCCGACGGCGACCGGGCCGCTGTAATCGACCCATTTGGCACGCTTTCCAAAGATCGCCGGTTCGCCTTGTTGGCCTTCGCTGTTGGTTAGCTTGCCGCCACCAAAGTGCGCCGAGATCGACTCGGCGACACGGACGGCGAGGATTCCGAAATTGGTTTTACCGAGCTCGATCGATTCCAATCCGGCTCCGGGACGCAAGTCGATTTGCAATTCCATCGCGTATTGGTTATTCGCCAGTGGAATGATCGCAGCGCCCAGGTCCTGTTCCATCAACTCGCGACCTTCCGCGTCATACCAACCGAGCTTCGACGCCATGATCGCTTCGTCGTTGCCGCCGCGGTAGCGATACCAATGTTTTTGGCGAATCTTTGTGCCGCCATTCTCGCTCCAAAAATCCTGGCCGTTGACGTTGTGCGATGCGAACCAAACCGACCGATGGTGGTCGTGATTCTCCGCGCCGGGATGTCCCATTCGCGTCAACGGTTGGCCAGCGGGGCCGTTGAGCGGATAGAAGAACGGGCGTGGATATTGGTCGCCGAAGTGCCAACGACATTGTTCCGTGCAACCGATACGAAACGACACCTGATGGTCGGGCAACGGCTCAAGTTCACAGACTTTTGGCGACCATGCCTTATCGGCAGCGGACTGGATGTTTGCCGGAGGATCAGCGAGTGTTTGCGAAGTGGATGGATAAAGGGCGAGGAATGTTATGAGACAAGTGAGCTTTAGATACTTGGCGCTTAACTTGGTCATAGTACTTAGATTTATCATAAGGTTCTGCCAAATGCGAGGCCGATGACTGGAGAGCTGATTATCGCTTGTCGCCTCCTCACCACAAACCCAAGTCGCCGAAAGCTGAATCGCTTGGGCTCGTGAGTTTTTGCGGGAAAGCAGAGCCCGAAGCTTTTTCGGGCTATTGATCTGATGCCTTATTGCGAAATTGGCGGTGTCATCACAACCCGACGCGTGAGTTTTGAAGTTGCGTTTTTTCAAATTCTTCGGGCCAAAGGCCCAGCAATTTACCTAGCCCAGCCCAACGGGCTGGGTAACCGAAAGAAATTCCTAAGGGCCGAAGGTCGGACCGTTTGCCGCGTTCTCCCAAGCCGGAGAAGCAAATGGCCGGGCCGTTGGCCCTGCGATATAGGCCTGTTTTCGCAGCACCCAGCCCTGCAGGCTGGGCTAGGCAAACGGCCAGGGCTTTGCCCCTCAATCAAAAAAATGCAACTTCAAAACTCACGCGCCGGGTTAATGAATCAACAGCTCGTTTCCGCCCTAATGAATCGTATAACGCCACCGAACGGTTCCGGGCCACTTGGGTGGATGAGCGAGCGGTTCGATTTTAATCTGTCCGGGAGCGATTCTCGTCAGCGTTGCATCCTCGGCGCAGGTTGCTTGCAACGCGTGACCCGTGGTCGCGTCTTCTGGCACGCCTGACTCGATCTTATAAGTCGTTCCCAGCCACTGAGGCGGTTCGGGGCATCGACAGGCAAAGTCGAAACGAATCGCTGGCCCAGAGTCGGTTTCGGCGGTCTCGATGCTGACGCTCCAGTGCGACTTGCCGGCCCGTCCCACTCCGAGCAGAACGTTTTTACCGCCGATCTCTTCGAGTGAAAGTTCTTGGATCGGTGGCGATGCGGGCCAATCGTCCGAATCGCTGTCATGAAGGTCTCGCCAAATGGCGACGCTGTTTCCTTCACGATCGAGACGTGTGACGGTTTGCTCAAATCGATCGCCGACTCGCACAAAGTCGACTTGCAATGTCGAACCGTCGTTGCTCTTGGATGTCAATGAATACGCTGGGGCCACGAGTGTCGATCCAATAACGTGGCATAGGCTTCTAGCCTGTGAAAACCTGAGGGTTGTAATTCCACAGGCTGGAAGCCTATGCCACTAGATTTCCTAGATGTGCGAATCGTTTTAGTAGATTCAGCCCGTCGGCTTGGCTTTTTTCGGGGTGAAACTGAGTCGCATAAAGACTGTCGCGTGCAACCATCGCACAGAACTCGCCACCGTAATCGCATGTCAACGCGACGATGGATGGATCCGCTGGGCGAACATAATAACTGTGCACGAAATAGAAGTGGGTTCCATCGGCGATATCGGCCAGCACGGGTGAGTCGATTTTCTTGGTCACCGAATTCCAACCCATGTGTGGAACCTTCAAACCATCGGGACCGGAGTAGGC
>DNWZ01000171.1:2865-9733 GCA_003506095.1 Planctomycetaceae bacterium
CCGAATCGACAAAGTCACGAATCGGTGCCTCAAGGTCACGCCGTCGCAGTTCAGCAATCGCATCGCGAAACGCACCGACTCCCGGCAGAACCAACTTTTCTGCTGCGGCGATTTCGTGCGGGTCCGATGACACCTTCGCCTCCACACCTACAAACTCAAACGCCTTTTGGACGCTGCGCAAGTTTCCCATCTGATAGTCGATGATGGTGATCATGGTGTGGATGCGTTATGTGTAATCGAGAACGAAAACGTCTTTTAAACTTCTAAGAACAACCGTGCCGGGTCTTCTAGGACATCCTTGATGGTTTTCAAGAATGAGACCGCTTCGCGACCGTCGACGATACGATGGTCATAAGTCAATGCGATGTACATCATCGGACGAATCACCACTTGACCGTCGAGCGCAATCGGCCGTTCTTGGATGCTGTGCAGCCCAAGGATTCCGCTTTGCGGCGGATTGACGATCGGGGTGCTGAGCAACGATCCATAGATCCCACCGTTGCTGATCGTGAACGTTCCGCCTTCGAGGTCTGACGGTTGTAAGCGATTCTCGCTGGCCGCGACCGAGTAGTCCGAAATCGTGCGTTCGACATCGGCAAAGGACATGCGTTCGACGTTCCGCAGGATCGGCACCACCAAGCCTTTGCCGCCACCGATCGCGATACCGATGTCTTGATAATGACGGTAGGCGATGTTGTTGCCGCGGATTTCGGCATTAACGGCCGGGAATCGCCTGAGCGCTTCGACCGAAGCTTTGGCAAAGAACGACATAAAGCCGAGCTTCACACCATGCTTCTTTGCGAACGCGTCGCGATACTTGTTCCGCAGGTCCATCACCGGTTTCATGTCGATTTCGTTAAACGTCGTCAACAAAGCCGCCGTCTGCTGAGCTTGCACCAACCGCGCGGCGATCGTTCGCCGCAACATGCTCATCGGTTTCAGTTCTTCGCTGCGGTTGGGCACGTTGGACATCAATGTCTGGACATCCGCAACGGCAGGAATGGTTCGCAGTGAGGTTGGGGCGGGGCCTGCGGGGGCAATCGCGGTTTTTGCTGGGGCCGCCGGTTGCGAGCTCTTTTGAGCGACGAATCGCTGGACGTCTTCCTTCAACACTCGCCCACCGGGACCGGTAGCGGTGATTTGCGACGCCGTCAAACCGAGGTCGTCCATCAACCGCTGGGCCGCTGGCATGACGATCGAGTCGCCTGAATGAGCAATGACTGCAGGCGGTGGAGTCGATGGCACAGCGGTCGGAGGCGGCGATGCCGAGGTCGCCGGAGCCGCTTCGGCTTTGACGGGAGTTTGTGCGGCAGGCGATTGGCCGTTTGCGGACGCTTCGATCGATGCGATCGTTTCGCCGACGACCGCAAACTCTTCAGCCTTTTTCAGCAGGTTGCGAAGATAACCGCTGGCAGCGGCGGGGATTTGCACCGACGCCTTTTCGGTCTCGATTTCGACGATATCTTCGCCTTCGTTAACCCAATCACCTTCACCCTTCAGCCATTGGCCGATTTGGACTTCGGTAATCGATTCACCGACATTGGGAACCGTGACTTCGATCATGACTTAGCTCTTGAACTCAATGTAATGTTGTCGACTCAGCCGTCGCAAATGTGCTGACCCACCAAGATACCGACCAAGCCGCGGTGTGTCATTGGACCCACCGCCGGTTTCATGTTCGGATTACGGCAACGTTAATTTAACCCGCAATTCGCCCGAGAACTGGTCGCGATTGATGCCGATCACCAACGTGTGCTTGCCTGGTGTCAGTTCGGTACTTGCGATTTCTTCGGCTGGCGTCGGTTTTCCGTCCAACCATACATCGATCGCTTGTGTTGGCATTTGAATCTTCGGCGATCCCTGGCCTTGCGGAACGACCACATCGAAACGCACGAACGACAAAAACGGAGTCGTCGAGTGCAGCTTGAATCGATCGAGTTCCTCCACTGGCAACGTGCCGTTGACTCGCGTGGTCACCGGACGCCAGAGCAGAGCCGCGTTTTCGCTCGCCACAGCATCTGTACTGGAGCGATTCAAAACCTGGTTCGCTTCCGGTGAAAACGTTAAGGTTTCGAAGTTGCGAATCACCAAGTCGGTCGACACGGTGTAAGCCGGATCGCGGCCCAGGGCGGTCAAAAACGCGACCAAATCGATCAGTTCATCTTTGGTCAGCGAATCGATCAAACCGGCTGGCATCAACGATTTGCCAGGCTGTTCGTCGTCGATCGAGTCGGTTTGGATTTCGACTTCCTTGCCATCAGCCAATCGCAACCGCAGGACCGCGTCGCTGCGACCGATCGGGATGCCGGACGTTATGCGGCCGTCGTCGGTCAAGATCGCCAGCGTGTTGTAGCCTTCCTTCAGCCTCGCATCGGGCAACCACAACGATTCGAGCACGTAATCGGGCTGTGAACTGCTGCCCACAGAGATCAGGTTAGGACCGACCAATCCACCGGCTGTTCCGATCGCATGACAGTTGATGCATTGCAGTTGCGATCTTCGGTAGATCGCTTCCCCACGACCCGCATCACCCCGCAATTTGACCGCAGCCAAAATTTCGGTGGCCAATTCGGGCGTTGGCTCCCAACCCGCTTTATCCAATCGTCCGGCCGCAGAAATCGCCTTTTCGATCGCCGCGTCACCGCCGGCGCCACGAACAGCCGCCAGCAGGCTTCGGGCACGCTCCGTTGCCAGCACCACCTTGGTCGCGGCCTCTTCTTCAAGCTTTGCAGCGATCGCTTTGGCCACCGCTTGATTCGGCTTCAGCGCCACCAACAACGTGTTGGCCGAACCGTCGTTGCTCAATTCGGCCAGCAGCTTGACGGTTGCTGCGGCCGATCGGCCCGGATGCCGCACGCTCAGAGACACAGCGGCTTCGATCGCGGCGTCTTGATTGCCACTGATCACACCTTCATCGACCCATTTTTGCAACGCAGCAAGCGCAGCCGGATTCTCCAGCTGGCCCAGCGCCCGGATCGTCGTAACGAGTGTTGTTTGCAGGGTGCCCGGCTTGGCCAATTCCAGCAAGGTTGGCAACATCGATTCGGCTTTCCACAGCCCAGCCGCCGTCAAGACATTGTTCTTCTGGGCTTGATCGACCGGCAACCGATCGACGGAGGAAAACCGTTTGGCCAACAGATTTGCCGCGTCTGCGGGCACTGCGCCTCGGTCTCGTCCGGTTCGCTGCACCAATTGCTCCAGAGTCTTCGCAGCGACGGCGCTGAGCTGCTGAGCGTTCGAATCGCCGTCACTGGCCAGCGCGAGCGTCAACAACTTACCTAGGGCTTGCGGAGCACCGCTGGCGGCGATCGTTTCAACCAGCAACTGTTTTTGCTCTGTGGCCAAGCGGTCGCTAGCCAACAGCGGCATGACGGCGTCGGCCGCTTCGCCACTGCCGGCGGCTGAAACCGCAAATGCCAATCCGCCGGCATGCGGTTGCCAATCGAGTCGATCATCGCGGAGAGCCTCGATCCAGGTGCCGCTGAGCGTTCGCAGAGATTGCCAAAGCGCGAAATCGAGCGTCGGATCGGGCGACGAAGTGCGGTGACGTTCGGCTGTGGCGATCAGGGTTCGAGTCGCCGCAAGTGCCGCTTCGCCGGCGCCGACCTGCCCCAGCGCCACAACGGCTTCCAATCGCAACGCCGGATCATCACCCAACGCCGCCGCCACGATTCGCGACGAAACGGCATCGTGCGTATGACCGGCCGATCGCACGGCGCTTCTCAGAGAGGGACGCGAAATCGGACCACTTGGGCCAGCGGCGACCAATTCGAAGGAATCTGCGGAGAATCGTCCCGCGACTTCGCCCAACCACTGATGCTCCAGCGCCCGCGAAGCTTTCAACTCGCCAGACTCGGCGGCATCACGCCAACGCACGACGGCCGCGAGCACCGCGTCGGCGTCTTGGGCGACCTTCGGCCACAGGTGCTGACGCGCGAATTGACGAACCGCCAACGATGGATCTTCAAGCATTCCGATCAACTGGTCGGTCGACGCCGCAGCGAAATCAGGCAATTTGTCCAGCGGCCGGCCCGGGACATGAACCCGCCAAATCCGGCCATGCACCCGGTCGCGCCGTTCGTCACGAAAATCGACTTCGCCGTGCTGAATGATCGGGTTGTACCAGTCGGCAACATACAACGCTCCGTCGGGGCCCATCCGCGCATCGATCGGACGAAATGCGATGTGACTGCTGTTGATGATCTCCGGCTGCTGGCGACTGGTGTAGGTCGTCGCTGACGGGCGAACCGTGAATCGACAGACACGGTGGCCACGGAAATCGCTGGTCACGAAATCGCCTGACCACGATTCGGGAAAATGCCCACCGGAAATGATCTCCAACCCGCAATGTTTGGGGCTGCCGGGATTCATCCCCGCCAGCCAGCGCGACGCACCCGGCGAAGTGACGAAAATCGAGTCGGGAAACACATAATTGATCCCTTCTGAGTACGCTCCATCGGTCGCGAACGATTCGCCGTGAGCATCAAAAACGTGACCCCAAGGATTCACAAACCCCTTGCTGAAAATCTCCAACTGACCGGTCTCGGGTCGGTACCGCCAAATTCCGCCGCCATCGAGGTGGCGAGTGCCAAAAGCCGTCTCAATGTGGCTGTGGATGTAGATCGATTGGTTGAAGTAGAGGCAACCGTCTGGCCCCCATCGCAGCGTGTGGATCAAGTGGTGGGTGTCTTCGGTGCCGAAACCGCTGAAGACCACTTTTTTGACGTCGGCCACGCCATCGCCGTTGGTGTCCGAGTAATGCAACAGTTCGGTGCTGGCCGCGACGTACGCGCCGCCCTTTTGATCCGGAACAACTCCGGTCGGGATCAGCAATCCGTCGGCGAAAACGGTGCTTTTGTCGGCCACGCCATCGCCATTTGTATCTTCCAGCACAACAATCTTGTCGTTGGCCACCTGGCCCGGTTCGATCTGCGGATAAACTTCGCTGCTGGCAACCCACAACCGCCCACGCGAATCAAAATTGATCTGAATCGGTTTGCGGAAATCGGGATCGGCGGCATACAAGTTCACCGCTGTATCGTCGGCCAACTTCATCGCAGCCATTTCCGCGACCGGGTCAGGCTTGGGGATGTCGGTCAGGTTGCGCTGCGCAAACGCGGCGATCGGATAGACTGTGCCAGCAAGAAAAATCGCGGCCAGCGCAACGACAGTACGACCGGCAGAGGGGATTGGCGAGCTTGAACGCATGGGGGTGGGTCAAAATCGAAGGAGAGGTGGTTGTGCAGTCACGCGGATGTCGGCATTTTGGCGAACCGCTAGCGAGCACATAGAGTAACCTAAAACGCCGTTAAGGCGAAGCATTCACGAACGATTCATCAATACGGTCGCCATGAACCATCCCCAACCCGACAACCCACTGCACGGGGTAACCCTTGCCGCGATGCTGGAACACCTGGTTGACCAATATGGCTGGCAAGAACTGGGCGACCGGATCAACATTCGCTGCTTCAACGTCGATCCGTGTGTGAAATCGAGCTTGGCATTCCTGCGAAAAACCGACTGGGCGCGTGCCAAAGTTGAGCGTCTGTATCTCGAAACTGTCCAGCGCAACAACTGATCCCGCGGCAAACGTTCGCAATCAGTACCATTGGCCAGATGACACCCTCGCTCGATCGCGGCCTAAAAACTGTAAATCAATCGCGCCGCCGCTTCAGGAATCGTTGCTTGTTGAGTGAACAAACAACCGGCACCAAACTGGATCATGATATTGTCCTGCAATTCACAATGAACCTGCGGCATCAAGCGGAACTCTGTGCCACCGATCAAACTTGACGAATAGTTAGTTTCCACCCCCAGCGTCGTGTAATCACCGACGTGTCGAAATAAAGAAAAGTTGAAAAGCGTTTCTGTTCGGTTGGCTCGGTCGTCGCCTTCCAGTTCGGTTCGCAAGCCAACCATCGCCAATGCCGACCAGTTTTCATCGAACTGCAAGCCGGCAAGATACAGTAACGTGGGTGTTACGTTGCCGGTATCTTTGTCATACAAAACAATCGCTTGAGCGCCGTGTATGAACGAGTTGTTAAATGCTGTGCCGAATGTAAGTTGTCCGGCAATCTTATAAGATTTCAGCGACCATTCTTCGAACGGCAGTTCAAACTCAACGGCGAACCCATCAGCTAACGCGATCTCAATCTCTGGTGCCCATTCCGCCTCGCCAAGATTGCGATTGAGCGGAAACACGCCAAGAACATTCACTTCGGCTTCACCCCGCCTTGCACCGAGCGGTCGCACAAGGTCAAAGACCATCGGTTCGGGGATTCGCGGCGCATCATCGCCATCGTAAAGCTCTTCGGCGCCAAAGGGCTCAGGCCAACCTATCCGCGAACGATTGAATGGCTCGTCAAACGGTCCAAAGTTTTGAATGTAGGCAGGTTCTGAGAATAAATCCTGGCCAAACGATCTGACGTGCGAACCGGTGATGAGAACCAGCAAAAATAAACAAAGATTACGTGTATCCATCACAAAAACTGTCATCCTTGACAAGGTGCCTTAAAAGTAAATTAAAATACGCAGCTAAGCAGGTTCACAAAAGTAAATCGGTATAACGCGCAGGACACTCTCCCTTGGGAGAGTCGGCCTCTCGGGGGCGGAGAGGATCCTCCTCGGCCCTGAGACGCCGGCCCCACAGCGCGACACGGGAAGTGGGCTTGTGGACACTTATTTCCCGCACATTGCTTATGATTCGAAGTTCTCGTTCCTTGTCCTGGTTGCTTTTAATTTCAATGTCACATTGTCCACAAAGTGCCCGGGATACACCGCGCCATGTTTCTTGTCATTGCGGCGTACCGCAATCTGGATCAGCAGAAAAGGGGCATCGGCACTTAACTGCATGACAGAACTGATCTGC
>DNWZ01000480.1 GCA_003506095.1 Planctomycetaceae bacterium
GGGGTGCCGACAACGATCTGCACACCGTTTTGCAACTGGCGCAATTGGCCGGTCATGTTTTTACCACCGGCCAGCACCGCAATTTCGGTCGGCACGCCGTAGGCCAATCGTTCGGCTTCGCGGCCGACCTGGTCAGCCAATTCGCGAGTCGGCACGATGATGATCGCTTGCGGGTCGCGGGTGACTTCCAAAGAATCGAGTTGTTCGAGGATCGGAATCGAAAACGCGGCTGTTTTGCCGGTCCCCGTGCGAGCTTGGCCGATCACGTCATAGCCTTCCAGAGCGAGCGGAATCAGGCCAGCTTGGATCGGAGTGGAGTTTGCAAAACCGGCTCGCTCGAGTGCCCGCAGCGTGATGGGCGATAGGTCGAGATCGGAAAAGAGCGTGGGGGTAGGAACGATGGGGGTTTCCATTAACAACGGCGAATCCATTTTGAGGCCGTCCGTTCTTGGACAGCCGTGGTGCATCAAGTATTTAATTTTCCGATAGTTTACGCGATGCACAGCAATTTTTGAATCGGTGTCAACGGGTATTTACTCGGCTAATTTCTAGCCCGCCTGCTTGTTCGGCCGACCTGCCAACTTGATGGACCAGCCGCTTGGCCAACGGGCGATCAATTCGTCAACGGATACCGCTGCTAACAAAGCGACTCCGATGATCACCATTTCCCACTCTTGTGAAATGCCCAAAACGACGATCGCCTTATAAAGGCATCGCATCACGGCCGCGCCGGCGATCACACTTAAAATCGCACCACGGCCACCACGCAAACTGCACCCACCCAGCACCGCTGCAGCGATGGCATACAGTTCGTAAAACGAACCCGATGAAGCCGGCTGGACCGAGTTCAGTTCGAGCGTGAAGAGGATTCCGGTCAGCCCAGCGAGTGTCGAACAAGAAACATAAGCCAATACGACCAACAAAGAAGTGTTCACACCGCTATACCTCGCCGCCCGCTCATTCTCGCCCGTCGCCAGCAGGTGTCGTCCCCAAACCGTGCGGTTCAAAAAGATCCAGCCGAGCGTGGCAACAACGACCAAGATCAAACCACTGACCGGAAAATCGACCCACGCGATCGTCCCCCACGAATCCGATTCGCCGCTGATTCGCGACACCAGCGGAAGTGGGATCCGAAACACCGATCCGGTAAACAACGCTTTGAACTCAGTCAAAGCCCCCAGCAAACCGACCTGGTTATCTCCCGTAATCACTCTCGCGATGCCACGATAAACAAGCAGTCCACACAGTGTGACGACAAACGGCTGTAACTTGCCCCACGTAATCAGCAACCCGTGGATCAATCCGATCGTCGCCGAAATTACCAGCACGATGATGCACGCGAGGTACGGATTGGTATGCGTGACCCGATCAAGCCGGACAGCGATTCCGGGCCGCAACAACTGCAAGCGATCACGCAACTCGATAAACGTCAGCATTTCGCCGGGCGTTGAACGCGTCGGATCGGCGGGCACTTGGACAACTCGCCGAATGACGACAGCCGATCGGCCTGAAGTGCTCGCAAACGTTAGCTGGTCGCCGGCGCGAATGTCCGGCAGCGGATCGGCCAAACGCAGTGCAGGGCCCTCCAGCGGGACAACCGCTTCCGCACGAACTTCGACAATCTTGCTTTCAAAATCCGTTGGCTCCAGACGGATGTTGACCACCTGGACCAGCAAGACACCTGACAAAGCAACCAACGACCCGATCGAAAGATCGATGCCGCCGGTGATGATCACCATCGCCACACCGATCGATATCAAACCATAAAGACCGGTGTCGCGAACGATCGAACGCAGATTAGCGGGCGCGGCAAAGCTGCCTTCAAAGACGCTGGTCACGATAACGATCGCGAGCAGCAGCAGAAAAATACCGAGGTTTTTAAATCGCACCGCGGCCCGCCTTTGGTTCGGAGTTATTTACGAAGCCGACTTCAGCGCTTCGAGGGCCTTTGCGTAATTCGGCTCCTGAGTCACTTCGCTGACAACTTCCTTATAAAGGACGGTGCCAGCCGAATCGAGCACGATCACCGCGCGAGTCAACAGTTTCAGCTCTTCGATCGTCAAACCATAGTCTTCGCCAAACTTATGCGTTTGATAATCGCTGGCCGTACGGATTGACTTGATATCTTCGGCTCCACAGAACCGCGCCTGTGCGAACGGCAAATCGCGGCTGACCGTGACCGCATTGATCGAACCGGCCATCGCGCCCAATTCCTGATTGAACTTCTTGGTCTGTGTTGCACAAGTCGGTGTGTCGAGGCTTGGCACCACGCTCAGGATTGTCGGCTTGCCTTTAAGGTCTTCCAGCGTCAAAGTCTTGATGCCTGCATCGGCATAATGCAGCTCGAAAGCAGGGGCTTTGCTGCCGACAGCAAGCGCTGCTCCGGCAAGCGTCATCGGGTTACCTTTGAACGTAATCACACCGGTTTGGCTCATCGATCGTCTCCAGAATATGGGGTTGGCGTGCGGCAAAAGCGGCCGCTGACCCACAGAGTATCGGATGATTTCCTGGATTCGAAAATGGGGCGTCGATGCGTAATGTCGCATCGTCGGCCGTTTTGCTGGCCGATTCAACGCTGCTGGTCTCGTCGACCGCATCAGCCCAATCGAGCAATCGTTCGCACCGAGCCGCGACGCTCGGGTGCAGCCAAGTCGAACGTTTCGCTTCGTTAATCCCGCCGGTAACGCTGATCAACGTTAGCGATAGCAGCCGAGCTTGCGTCTGAGCTGGCGAACGCGTTTCTTCAATGTGACCGTTTGTAATCGCTCCGGCCGCCTCTCGGTCGCCCGTCGGCAATCGCATCGACAGTTCACACGCAACGCGATCGGCATCAAACTCCGTGGCGTGCGCCGACAACCGCAGCAGACCCAGCGTCGCAGCGATCGCCGCCGTATTGCTGATCAGAATCATCGCCGGTTCGGTCCCCAACCACTGCATGACCGCTCCGGCAGCCAACCATCCTGGCACCACCGACAGCATCCGCAACCAAATGTGGCCTCGTCGGATATGTGCGATTTCATGCAGCACGATCAACCGCAGTTGTGCCGCGGGGACTTCATGAATCAATCGGTCGGTCAGCAGCAGTGAGCGCAAGCCCGGAAAAAAACCGACCACAACCGCATTGGCCGACTTCCTGTTGGTGTCCCAAAATCGCACGTCCAATCTTGGCATTCCCGCAGCAACCACCAGATCGCCGATCCAACTTAATTCGGGTTCAACGATCGGTCGCGTTTTCCAAACCCGCTTGGCGATCAAAGGCACAAGCACCGGAACACACAAAATCATCGCCACGCCGAGAATCAACCCCGATGGCAATTCGCTTGCCCATGGCATCCAGGTTTGCGGCACGAGCGAAAACAGATCTGAAACACCCAGCATCGCCAAAATCGGTACTACCATCCAGCCGACGAAACGCATCATCGAACTGCTGATCTGACAAATCGTCTGCCAGACACCAGGTGAAGTGTATTGCATCGCAACGCCAAATTGGTGCTCTGCTAACAAAGTAAGGCTGATCATCGCCATGCCTGGCGACAATAACACGACTGCCTGCAGGAACATCGAACCGGCAAAAACAGGCCATGTTTGCACTGCTCCGGCTAGGTTGAAAACGAATAGGCACAATACCGTAGCGACCAACCCAAGCCACCGTAAGATTTCCAGATGTCTTTCAAGCATCCGGATCGCATCGATTGCAGGCGTCCCCGACTGAACGCGGGCTAACGCGATCAAGCCGACGGTCTTGGCCAACATTCCCCAAGCGAGGATCAAACCGGCCGACGCGACCACGCTTTGACGCAGCGAAACATCAGCCGCCGCCATACTGCCGCTGGCCAATGAAATAACGACGATTAAGAACAGGAATGATGACATGTCCGCAAGATATTACACATTCAGCAATGAGTGCAAACAACTCTGCAAAAAGAGCTGCAATCGGCCATCCATCCGCACCAGTCGTAACAACTGTGACGAATGCACCGACCTGGCCAACCGAGTGACCGCCAATAGCCAACAGGATGGCTTTGGCTTTGCCCTATCTTGCAAACAATTGATTGCTTTCAGGCATCGGAAAACGGAAGGGTGTCGAGCTTTCCTTGTTGGGCAAGGTCAAGAATCTGAGCGATGTGGAGGACAGGTTTGGTGTCGCCAAGCTTTCTCAAGTGTTGCTCGATCTGAACTTGGCAACCGATGTTCCCCAATGCCACGACATCACACTGGGCATCGATCACCGCTTGTGCCTTTCGCTGGCCCAATTCGCTTGCGATTTCCGGTTGATCGATGTTGTAGGTTCCGGCTGAGCCGCAACAGAGTTCCGAATCGACCAGCGGTACCAGTGTGACCCCATCGATCCGGCTTAGCAGGTCACGAGGTTGGCGGCGAACGCGTTGGGCATGGGCAAGGTGGCAGGCGTCGTGATAGGCGATGCGGATCGGCCGAGAGACTTTCATCGGTGGCAGTTGCAGCGAGTCGAGATAGACGCTGACGTCCATCACACGGCCCGAGAAATCTTTTCCTTGGTCAACTGCCGGGTCACCAGCAAGGATCAGCGGGTATTCGTGCATGCCGCTGCCGCAACCCGCTGCGGTTGTCAGGATCGCGTCGCTCGACCCGGCAAAGGCTGCAATATTCTTCTTGGCCAGCTTGATCGCGCGAGCCGAATCGCCGATGTGCCAGTGCAACGAACCACAACAAACTTGCGACTGGGGAACGCGCACCGTCACTCCACAACGGTTCAAGACACGAATCGCCGATGCGGTGATGTCAGGATTCAGAACCTGAGCGGCACAGCCGATGTGCAGCGTCACGGTTGCGATCTGCTGGCCGATTGCTGGCGAAACTTCGGGCGGGTTTTGCGATGGCGGAATCGAATCAGGGACCAATTCGACCAGCGGTTGCAGCCCCGCGGGGGCAAACCGTGCAAGCTTGGCGGTCCATTGTCCAACTCGCATCGCCAGTGCGAATCGGCGTGGATAGGGGACCGTCATCGAAGCGATTTTGCGTCGTATTTTGGCAAAAAAACCGCGAGCCGTATCGACGTGAGTCGACGATCGATAGGAACTGAGTAGGTCGCCATAATGCACGCCCGAAGGGCAGCTCGATTGGCACGACACACAGCCCAGGCAACGGTCGATGTGCGGCGCGGCGTCTTCGGGTTTCAGGTTCCCTTCCAACACTTCCTTCATCAAGAAAATGCGGCCCCGCGGCGAATCGGCTTCGTCGCCCAACACTTCGTATGTCGGACACGTCGGCAAGCAGAACCCACAATGAACACAGTTGGTCACGGCTTGGGCCATCGCCTCGCCACGAGGTCCGAGCGTTTCAACGGGAATGCGATGCAGCATCAGAAGTCAATCAATCGAAAATGTTGGTTTCACGTCAGGCCGCCCCGACGAACTTGCCGCTCGGGTCCAGTGCTGATTTTAGTCTCGCGGTCATCGACGCGTTGCCGCGATTGCCCAATCGGTACTGACTCGCCTGGCCGATCAAGACCGTACCACCGATCGCGTGAAAGCGGAGCAATTCATCCAATTGGGCCAGCGGTCGTGCGGCTGGCCAACGGACCCAAGCAAGGTTCCCCGCGACACTGTAACGGCGTGGCACCATCGCCTCTGCTAGCGACCGTTCAAACTCGGTCAACTTCACCGGCGGCAGTGGCACTCTCACAAGTCGATCGCCAGCGTCCAACCAACTGGCATCCAGCAGCGGACTCCACATCGCCGTGTCTTGGCCGCAGCGTTCGACAACGGCCGATGACGAATGCGCTATCGCGATCTTCTCAACACGGTCGGCGGAAACCACTACTGCCGACTGGTCGCCACTGAGTCGAACCAGCAACGTTGCATCGGGCAGCAGATCGAGCGCCGTCAGTTCAACGGCCGACCTTGCGAGTGTCGATTGCAGCGAAATCGCGGTCGCAAAATCAGCGACTTTGATCCGCAACGATGATTCGATCGCTGGTCGCGGGAAAATTTTGAGCGTCACTTCGACGATCGGGCCGAGGAATCCGCCGCTGCCGACCATCAACTTGGGCAGGTCGTACCCGGCCGCATTTTTCACAACTCGACCGCCGCCGGTGACGACGGACGCCGTGCCATCGACTAGCCGAATCCCCATCACGAAGTCGCGGATGCCGCCATACTTCAACCGCCCCGGGCCGCTCAGCCCAGCCGCGACGGTTCCGCCGATCGTGGCACCGGCGTCGACCAGTGGCGGGTCGAATGGAAAGTATTGCCCGTGGGCATCGAGCGATTTTTGCAACTCGGCGATCGTGGTGCCAGCCAGCGCGGTGATTAAAAACTCCGACGGTTGATGGTCAACAACGCCGCTCAGCAGCGTCATCTCCATCCGCGTGGCGTCGCATCGCCGCGCCGCCATCGCCGACTTGGTGGCCGCGCCAACAACGTGAATCCGCTGATGTTCGCGCACTGCCGCGACGACTTCGTCAACGCTGGTCGGTCGGATCGCGACTTCAGGACTGGCCATCATGAGCGGCACGCGTGGAGGAGGGCAGCAGAGGCAGGGTGGGGAAGCGATTGCGAGTGTTTTCGCAAAAAATGCCGGTTTTAAAGCGGCGAGCGGTGGAAGTGGACGTGTTTCCAAACTCCGCCGATTCGTTGCCAAACGCGAGTTTCTTCGGAAGCCGAAGTGACGATGCTGCCGTTTGCGTCGGGTGATTGAACCAGACGAACATAGGCGATCACGGCGGCGTCACCCATCACACGAATGTTCGGGCTGCTGATCGTGATCGTCGGGCCTTTACCCGGAACCGGTGCGGGACGCGGCGAATCGGGGAAATAGGTGCGATGGAACGGCAAACCTTGGATCAAATGCCCACGGCCCTCGGGCTCAATCGCCGTGATGTCTTCGGCACAAATCTCGGTGTAAGTCGCCCAATCGCCGCGAAAAATGGCGGCGAGCAGTTTTTCGGTGGCGGCAAGAATTTCAGCAGCAGCAGAAGTGGCCTGAGACATCGGGACGAACGTGGGTTGGTGGGTCGGATAGTTGGCTTCGAGCGATGAAACCTCGGTCCAATAGCTGACCGCAGAAACGCAAACCTGGCAAGACGCCGAATCGATGAATCGGCGTGTTGGAAGCGAAGCGTTTCGAGGCGCCCTAAAGTTCGAAACTGAACTCGTTCGGATTACCGGCCGTTACCTCCTCGGCCAAAGGCGTCGTATCGATCTCGGCGTATTGCACCGGCAACAGTGGTGTTGGCCCGACTATTTTGTCACTGTCCTGACGCATCTCGATCGCCAAGTCATCTTCCAAGTCGGGATTCGCCGTGCTCATATCAAACTTAGAAATCGTGACTTGATAACGCCCTGGAACCGCACCATCCCGGGCTTGAAACGTCGTTAGCTGGAATCGACCTTTCGCGTCGGTTAAACCCGTTGCGGCATACCCTTTTCCGTCTGCAGGTGAGAATAGGACGGTAGCGTTTTCGACTAATTGACCATTGTGCGTCACGGTGCCCGAAGTCTTCACACGCGACGGGCGATTGTCGTCGCCGGTTCCACTGCAACTAGCGGCAAATGGCAAAAAACAGAGCGTGACTAGGCTTTTGATAATTGTCGTTTTCATGGAATCAATAAAACCCGTTTCTTGAAAGAATGTAAGACAACGGATGAAGTGATGGCTGACTGGAGGTTTCGGCACTTAGGCCAAACAAGATTCAGAAACCGCCAGATACCACTTCACCGCCAGCGATCGATCCGAGCGCACCCCAAACACCATAGGGCGAAGCTCCGCCTCGGCTGCGAATATCCTGGGCCGCTAGATTGCCGGTATCGATCGATTCTGTAATGAATCGAACGCTGGCGTCTGCGACCAAGACCTGTGCGCCGCCAGGATGATAACTGCTGACCGGATACTGACCGCGTCGGTTGCTGTTGTCGTCTTGGGATAAACATGACGGGGAGTTCGGCGGCAGGATGGTATCGACACCGGTATATGGCATACGTCCATGGTAGGCATATCGGCCGCGCCAACCTGTTGCGTTGACATCAGCACGGATCCGATTTCGGGTATTGGTGTCGAGCACATTTCGGCACGTGATCGGACTGTTGACGACCGCCGCAGGTTGATTCCGAGACACGCTTCCACGCAATGAGTGGCTTTGTCCGCTCGTCGCG
>DNWZ01000483.1 GCA_003506095.1 Planctomycetaceae bacterium
AAATGTCGCTCAGCAGTAAGGCGCTCGGCTCGGCCGATATCCGCGAAGGGCTCAAGCAGATCATGCTGAACCAGCTTGGCCTGTACGAGAAGTTACGCGAACGAGCAGCAGGATGATCTCGCCGGGTCGATTGCAACCGATGGCGAGGTGGACGTTTGCAGAGTGAACCAGCGTTTCCGCCGACGGATAGGTTGGCTAAGTGACAAACCTGACGCGCATGTGACCGGACGCGGATCCAGTGACGGCGTCGCTTGTGACATGTTGTCACAAGCCGAATCGGATTGCCGCCACCCTGGCCGCTTGTGACATGTTGTCACAAGATTGACACCGCGTTGCCGCTTGTGACATGTTGTCACAAGCCGAATTGGATTGCCCGGCCGCGTTTCGAGCCAGGCCGCCAGACGCTGCTCTACCGCAACCGCCGGAGTACCGGTCGTCCAAGTCGTGACACGATGTCATACGGCCGGACGCACCCGGTGTTCGCGATCTTGGCTTCGGAATGCTCGACCGCTTGCGAATGCGATTGACCGGGGCTTATGTGGCCGCATCGCCACGATAGGAAATTGAAAGTACTCATCTTCGGTACTCATGTCGCACCGCCGTTTCTAGGCATGCCTGTAAACGAATCGGTAACATGATTCTTCATCGTTTGAAGATACGCTGCATCGGTCTTTTCTAGGGCTAGTTCGCGATTAAGCGCTTCGAGGTCAAGTGTTGATTCGATCGCCTCTGTAACCGTGGACTGCATCAGTTTGGGCGGGACGGCTTCAAGCTCGTACGCATCGACCGAACCGTATCGCTCGACGAACTTCTTGAACTTGCTTGACGATTCCTTGGCTTCCAGCCCGTTATTCGGAATACCAAACGCCCGCACCTGATCTTGCCGCAGCAGTATCTTGCTGGCCATAACGCCACCGATGCCGAAGTCGTCCCTGATCGATCTGGCGAACGATTCTGCAATCTCATCACCATCGGGGTCGAAGTCGCTTACGATCAACAGCTTCAAGCGATCCTTACCGCTCTGGCGATATCGCTGCACAATTTGGTAGCGCGGGTCGATCGAACAATACCCACGGCCCGTTGTTGTGGGCAGGCAATACTTGTTCGCGATCGGCTCGATGATGCTGCCCACGGTCATCTTCTCAATTACGAGTTCGACATGATCGCTCTGACTCTGCAACAAATCGCGACGATAACCGCGAAGAAAGTTATGCGATTCGATATCGAAAAACTGTGCTGCATCTTTGCTAAACCGTAGCCCAGATGTCGGCCGCGTTTCGTCGGTGATTGCTTCCCACTCGACCAGACCAAACAGCCTTGCGCGGGTCAATAGTTCGCAAAGGTCGTTGTAGCACTTCGTGTTGTTAAGATAAACCGATCGTTGTTTACCTTTGGATGCATTTCGCAAAGGTGGGTCGTTCAACAGCCCGTAATGAACCTGGCGAACCGTAAGCGGCCAAAATTCATGCATCTCGGCGATGATCTTTATAGCAGCGTTTAACATCGGCAACTTATTCGGTCCGATCTCTGACCGTTTTTTAGTGCCCGTGATCGCCATCTTGGGCGGTCCATTACGATCCAATACTTTGCGACTTTCCAATAGTTGTTGGTGGGCAACTTCGGGATCAACCGCTAGTACCGCCTCTCGCATCCTCACGGCCATCGGTTTAACCCGCTGGACGTTGTAGGACGCTAGGACGCGCTTCCATTCGACCGCATTGTGCAGTGACCGATATTCGTCGACGAATCGCACCTTGACGGTTTTAAGACCTATCATCTTCGATGCCGCGTGTCGACGATGGCCGCTGACGATGTAGTTGTCGTTGGACACTAGGATCGGCTCAAGGATGCCATTGTCGCGAATACTGATCGCTAGGTTGACCAGTTCGATATCTTTTTTGTCGATCGCACCATAAATATCGTCGTTCTCAGGCGACGGCTTAATGGTGTCGATTTCGACATCTGCAATTGCCTGCGGATGTGAATTTAGTATCATTTGTATTGTCATCCTGTGACGGGGTCGGTGTGCTTTGGTGAACGTCGATTCCACTTGCCAGCGGTGGAATCGACGATTGAGATAAAAGAACGGTCGCCGGGTTGCGCCGACGGCCGAGCGTTTTACTTGCTTCGCGCCGTGATGAATCTGGTGATCGCCTGGCGGCTTGTAAGGATGCGATCACCTAATCGGATGTGTTCCAACTTCGTGCCGCCCACTCCTTTCAGGCACCAACGATAAATGGTGCATTTATCCGGTCGGCGGCCGGTTGCGCTGGCGATCTCTCGCCGCGCGTCTTGCAGGGTCAAAACGTCTTCAGTGAGAATCTGCGAAACGGTCTTTTGGATTGTTTCGGTCGATACGGACATAACGAAAAACTCCCAGTGCGGTGCGGTTAATTGCAACGCCTGGGAGTATTCGCTATGACGGGGGACAGCTTACGGGACAACTTACGGGACAGCTTGTCCCTTCTTGTGCCAAATTATTTCCCAGTTGGCTTTACTGATTTCAAAATCCCACTGCGAACGCGGTAGCTTCTTGCGTAGCCGCTTTAACGCCTTGATGATCGCTTCCTCTTGCACTTCCTCGTCCCACGCTTCGCGTAGTTCGTCAAAAGTCGCACGGCTATCGTATTGTGACATCACGTCAAACAACCGGCGCTGGGCTGGCGTTAAACGTGTTGATGCGTGTGAAGCGACAACTCTCGGCGGATTTTTTATGCGGTCCTGGAACTCCTCTTGCGCTCGTCGATGAAGTAGCTGGTTTTCTACCAGAGCCTTGTTCCTACGAATCATCGCCCAAACGGCAAGCCCGCGAGCGCTTAGCGCTGGTGAAATCACGCCCTCTGTACCTGCGATGCCAAGTCGATGAAGTTGCTCGTTGATCTCTCGGATTCGTGGAAGGTTTGTTTGGCGAAGTTTTTCGAGCTCTTGGGAAAGAGTTCGTATTCTTCTCGCCGCTTTTCTCTTTTCCAACTTTGCAGTGGCTTCGTCAAGTTCGGGCTCACCGGCCAACAAATGTTGGGCATCCTCGGGCGTTTCAACACCTAACTGAGCGAGGATCGTTGGACTCGCCAAGCATTCGGAGTCAAGCAGTCGCCTTGGATCGAGGCGATCATCAATCCCGGTCCGAAGCACCTCAACCATTAGCGAATGTTCTCGTTCAACCTCTTTAATTTCCGACAGAAGGTGATCGAGTTCATCGCGCAAGCGACGGTACTGATCCGCACCAGCCGTCGTCAGACACGGCCTGGCGAGGTCATAAGTAAAGCCGTTTAGCCATGCATCATCAGGGTCGACGTTTTCGTCCAGCGGTTCGTAGGACTCTTCGTCGGCGAGGTTTGCCGCGTAGGCGATAATACAAACGTCGCTTGTGGCTGCGTCTGCGTTCATGTCCGCTTGGACGCGGACTGCCGTTGGCGATCCAGTGCCAAGGCCATTGCCAGTTCGCTCGCAGGCTTCAATCGCAAGCTGACGAAGAAGCAGTCTTTCTTGATCTGGCGTCATTCTTTCGGTGGCGATTGGAGTACACGACAATCAGGATTGCAATTGATGGAATATAGTGCATCTGACTGTATCCGGCACACCGTTGACGTCGCCCGCTCGACTTCGGAATCAGACTGCGTTTCTTTGGCGAAAGCCCAAACGATGACGTAAGAGAGACCAGCTGCGCCGTCGAGACCATTCGCGCGATAAACGGATCAGCGAGCGATGGTTGAAGGATGTCAGGTTCTTCGCCAAGCGACAAAACGGCGCAAAAGGTCGCAATATCACCGGTGCGGAATTTGGGTAGAAGCAGACCTGTTCCCATTTGTGACATAATGTCACTAACGGTGGCGACGGCGCGTTGAACCTGCCCTGCTATCCCCCCATTGCTACTAATGACAACATGTCACCAAAATCAAAGCTGATGGGTTGAATGCGATTTGGGCATCGAGTCTTTTTGATCGCTCATGCGCTGTTGATAGTGCGACCGGCCTGATGTTTCGCGAAACGATTCTTTGCCAATTCGATTGCTGGATAATTTTGTGGTAGACGGCGCGCGGTAAACCGGTATTCTGCGTCCATGCGCGGAGATCAACGTTAGGGCGCACTAACCTAACCTGCTCGACAATTGCAGATTGCAGAAAGGATCGCCGTGTTCTTATGTTTCGACGCGAGTTTTTGGCTCGGTGCTCGCTGGCGGCAGGGAGACCTGTTTCAGAAGACCAGCTCGACCATTGCCTGCGCAGTGGTTATGTGACTCGGCCAGTAAAGTCTGGCGGGCGATTGCGTTTCGCCGAATCGAACGTGGCGGAAATGTTGGATCACGTTGCGAGACGTGGTCGCTATGTATCGCGAGAGGCACGAAGCTTAATCGAGAAGGCCGCAAGCCTGACGCGATGCGATTCCACCACCGTTCAAGATAGTGTGGGGGCGCAAGATGTGCCGACATAAAAGCAAAGAGGCCGCCGACCATGAATGATCGACGGCCCCAAGATTCAAGTGACAGTGCCACCCGTCACGAGAATGATAACAGAAAACAGAAGTTAGGAAAGATCAAGTTTCGGCCGCCAGGCGAAACCGACCTGACGATTATGGTGCATCGCAAACTTGTTGAACTCGCTAAGCAGGGCGGAATGCATGCCACCGACTTATTGCATGAGTTGGCGATGTGTTGGCGAAGATATCGGGCCGACGGCGAGTTTTCGATTTCCCATCGACTTGTTGATGAACTATACGGAAGCCAGTTTCGCAGGAAGCTGATGGCGATTATCAAAGCGACTGCTAAGCTAAGCAAAACGCATGCGAACTTCGCTGGCTTAGTTCGATGCGCCCGCTATGCATTCACGCTTGATGCACCCACGCCCACCCCCCGAAAAGCGCCGACATATAGTGGTCTCGATAATTCTAATCTCCTTCCTCCTGACTCGTCGACTCTTCGGCGTGTTGCGATCCCTGGTTTGTGGCTTTGGAATCGGTACGAACGCTGGACTTCGGTTTGCGATCGCTTGGGCTGGGTGTCTAAGTTAGACCTTGATGGACGGACTGACTGGGGTGCTCCTTTGCACGCCACGCTCGAAGCCCTCGCTGTTCCACTAGGAGCAGATACGAGACGCTTAACGCAACGTGGTGTCGTTAACGTCAAACGTCGCAAGGATGGTCGCGTATATCACTGCGTTACGAACTTACGAAAAGATTTGAGGCGAGCAAGCGAGATTGACGGCGAACCGACTGTCGAAATCGACCTCCACGCTTGTTACACGGCTTTGCTCATCGCGCAACTGCCTGACGGTGAAGCCAAGGATCGCGCGATCGCAGCGATACAAAGCGATTGGTACGCTCAGTTCAATGATGCGTATCAGCTATGGCTCGAAACGAAAGAGCAGGAAGGCGTCGCGTACAAGAACGCTAACGGCGACTGGATGTTGCGGGTTGATGACGAACCGGCACATGACGAGAAGGCGTCCATCAAAATCCAATATCAAAAGCAGTGTTTGTTCTGGAGGGACAATCGAGCGAGATCCAACCCTCTGCGTAGGGCGTTGCGTCAACTGCACCCAGAATTGTGCCAGCTTATTGAAGATTGGCGAAATCGACTGACGCCAACCGAACTCTCAAACGTTCTGACGCGGGGCGAAGGAAGCATGATGGTCGACTCTGCTCTTTTGGAATTGCACCGCGAAGGGATTAAGGCACTCATTATTCACGACGCCGCCGTCGTGCCGCTGTCGAAAGCGGATCAGGCCTATGAGATTTTGCTAAGCGTGACAGAGTGGCACCTTGGCTTTCGACCACGAATAAGTTGTAAAACATCGCTGGCGACGATCGACACACCCACACCCGAACTCTGGGCAACGCATGCCCTCGAACCCATTTCCCAAAGAGAATGAAAGATGACCTGTATTTCATCGGAAGCGAAACTTGAACTGATGACTCGTCTACGCCGTGAGGGTCGCTGGGAAGCTGCTACGGAGTTCCGCGAACAACGTCGCCTTCAGGCCCGACGCGACGGTCTTTCCAAAGACGCCGCCAAGGAGACGGCTTGGGCGCAAATGGCCGAGCACTTTCAGGCGATGTCGGAAGAGGAACTTGCAATTGAACCTGCGATTCGCTGGTTCGTCATGGGTGGCTTTCCTCACCAATCGATCGTTGCGATCGAAGACCGCGAGTCGGTTGATGTGTCTTATGCCAATGTGTGGCAAGGAGTATGTGCGGCGATCGCACTGCTACACGCGCGACGCCAAAACGGTAGCATCGTGTCGTTCCAGATTACCGAAATGATGATCCAATTAGTCAACGACGCACCTGACAACATTCAATTGCGTTTGGTCTTCGCGCGCGTACTGTCATCGCCACACGCTTTCCTGCGACGATACGCCGTGTCGCGGCTTTCGGACCTGCTTCGTACGAATGACCAGATGCATCCCGACGATCATGCCGAACTAAGTCTCTTGGTTGCGACGATCCAGCAGATGACGCCTGAAAATGTCGATGAAGTCCTTGCAAAGGCACTTGCGTAACCCGAGTGCGGGCGAGAGTTCACAGTTGACAAGTTGTCACTTACGGGCGGGCGCGAATTGTACACCGATCCAGAGTAAATGCCAAACACCGTCCAGTCCGGTCTCGGTTCAGCAGATCACTGGGCGGACGCGCGCCCAGTGGGTAAACAACGCGATTCTGATCAATTAGCCGTAGAGCGTTTACAACGTAGGCGCAACGCGGGCAGCTTCGATCGCCTTGGCTTCGGAGGCTTTGGCATAAACCTCGGTCGTTGATAGGCGACTGTGGCCTAGCAACGCCTGTGCGCCTTCTGGGCCAACCGCATCGCGAACCGCTTGGGCCGCTGTGTGCCTGATCTGGTACGGGGTCCAGTGTTCTACCTTTGCCGCCTTGGCCGCGCGGGTGACCGCGATCCGATACGAGTCCTTGTTCCACGGCGTGCCCTTGCTGGTCAGGAAACACAACTCGGTCTCATCGCCGAACATGAATGGCGCGAGTGCCTTGAACGCTTCGCCAAGGATCGGTACCGCTTTGGCTTTCCCATGGCGTTCGGTCTTATGGCTCGCGGGCCGATAAATCCAGTCGACCCCAGTCCGGTCGATATCACATGGACGCATCCGAAATATCTCGCTCGGTCGCATCGCAGTGGCCAGTTGCAGTTTGATCATCGCGGCGGCGGTGTCGGTCAAATGCGGCAACGTCGCACGGATGACGTCCAGCGACACACCCGAGCGTTTCGGATTGTCCTTGGCTTGACCGCGTTTCAGTGGCGGCAGTGCTCTCAGTGCAACGATTCGATCAGGGGCAACCAATTCGCGGGCCACTCCATGTTCGATAACCTTGACCAGCTTGCCGGTTTGCTCGTTGGCGTAGGATCGGCAATTGCCACGGGCAAGGAGACCATCGCGGAGTGATTCCAGCTTTCGAGGTCCGAACTCGGCAACCGGCTCGTCTCCGTGTTTCGCGTCTAACAAGTCACAGAGCCAAACGAAACAAGCGTAGTGGGATGGGCTGTGCTCGTGCTTTGGCAGAACACGATGCCGGAAGTCGGCTGTAACGTGCTTCACCAGGATCGGCGAGTCCGCTTGGTGGGTGTCCGGTTTCTTGTCTCGGACCGGTGGCACTTTGCCATTGGCGTTGTACTCCGCCAAAAGGGCGTAATACTTCGCGTAGCTCTCGGGGGTTCCGTGCTTACCTAGATAGAAATCATCGCCGCCAAGTCGGACTTTTGCTTGGCCGGAAACGTGAAACTGATAAGCTGGATGGGGGGGTCTGGAACGGGGCATTAGACGGACTCCTGGTCGAATCGGAGTAGTCGAATACTCCGAAACAATCCGATTGTGAGCCGCACGCCAACGTTGGCGGTAACGCTAAGTCGCGTTCCAGCAAGGGTTTAAGGCAATGGGCGATACAGAACTCGAAT
>DNWZ01000439.1 GCA_003506095.1 Planctomycetaceae bacterium
GCTTGGTCAATTGGGACACGTTCCTGCAGACGGCGGTCAGCGATGACGAAGTCTTTAATGAAACGGTCCAAGGAAACTTCTGGCACATTCATTATAAGGTGATCGATCCTAAGCCGGGTGAACCGACCACGGTCGAGATCGCGACGACGCGACCCGAAACGATGCTGGGCGACACGGCGGTTGCGGTTCACCCCGATCCGGCCGCGGTGCTGCAAGCGTTGATCGAATCGACTAAAGAGAAATTAGCGGCCGCTGGCGAGAAGGAACGGCCGCAGATCGAATCACAAATCGAAGATTTGATTGCACGTCAAAAAACCTTATTGCCGTCGCTGGTCCAGCTTCGTGATATGGCACAGGACGGTCGCATGTTGATGCTGCCGCTGCAGAACCGCCCGATTCCGCTGGTCGCCGACGCGTGGGCCAAGCCGGAAATGGGCAGCGGTTGTGTTAAGATCACTCCGGCGCACGACCCGAACGATTATGAAGTCGGCCTGCGGTGCAACCTGCCGATGATCAACATTCTAAATTCCGACGGCACTTTGAATGCAACCGCCGGTGTTTATGAAGGGCTGACTATCAAACAAGCGCGAGCCAAAATCGTAGAAGATTTGGAAACGCTTGGCCAATTGGGTGATGTAGAAGATCGCGAAATCGAGTTGCCGCACAGCGACCGCAGCAAGACGCCGATTGAACCGCTGCTTGCGGATCAATGGTTCGTCAAGATGGACACGCTGGCACAGTCGGCGATGGACGCGGTCAGCAGCGAGACAGTCAAGATTTTCCCGACGCGTTATCGCAAAGGGTATCTCGATTGGTTGGGCGAGAAACGCGATTGGCCGGTCAGTCGCCAATTGTGGTGGGGCCACCAGATTCCGATCTGGTCATCACCGGCGATGTCGTCTGGCGAAGCAGCAGAATTGACGAAGAAGCTTGAAGCGATTTCGGCCAGCGGCGATTCGTTGACGCATCAAACCGAGAACGACGAGAACGGCGATGCACACGTCTTTGTCTGTTTGCGCAAAGAGGACGCGAAACTGGAATCGTCGGTCCAATCGCTCGGCTTGGTTCGCGACCCCGATGTTCTGGATACATGGTTTTCGTCGGCACTTTGGCCGCACAGCACACTCGGATGGCCCGAACAGACCGACGAACTCGCATATTTCTATCCGACCAGCACGCTGATCACGTCGCGCGACATCATCACCCTGTGGGTTGCGCGAATGGTGTTGATGGGATTGAATAACGTCGGCAAGGTGCCGTTTGACGAAGTCTTCATCCATCCCAAGATCCTCGACGGCTTGGGCGAGACGATGAGCAAGTCGAAGGGCAATGGTGTCGACCCGATCGACATCATCGAAAAGTTTGGGCCTGATGCGTTGCGATTCGCGCTGGCATGGTTGGCGACCGAAACGCAAGACGTGCGGATGCCGGTTCAATACGAATGCCCGCACTGCAGCAAGTTGATCGACCAAACGAAGAAGAACCGCAGCTTGGCGCGGATTCGTTGTACCGCGTGTGGCGATGAGTTTTCGACACAGTGGGCGGAATCGGCGGAAGATAAAGCGTTGCCTCGTGGCGCGGTTGTCAGCGAACGATTTGAAACGGCGCGTAACTTTGTTAATAAGCTTTGGAACGCCGCGAGATTCACGCTTTTGAATCTTGACGATTATCAAACCGTGGCGATCGATCGAGCAAACTTGCCGCTGGAAGATCGTTGGTTGCTCAGTCGGTTGGCGACCGTGACGGGCGAAGTGACCGAGGCGCTGAATCATTATCGTTTCGCCGAAGCGGCGCGATGCTTATATGATTTTGCCTGGGACGAGTTCTGCAGCGTGTATGTTGAAATGGCTAAGGCGCGTTTGGCCGATCCGGCGACTCGTGCGGCGACACAAACGATCGTTGCTCATTCGCTCGACACACTGATGCGATTGTTGCATCCGTTCATGCCGTTTGTGACCGAAGAAATCTGGAGCCATTTGGCGACAGTGGCCCCGGCCCGCGGACTCGAGTCGCCCAAACCGGCCGCGAAGTTTGTGATGACGGCCCAGTGGCCAGAGGGCGATGCGCGGGATACCGGCGATCCGACGATCGAAAAGCAATTTTCGGTGTTCCGCGAAGTGCTCGGCGCGATCCGCCGAATCCGCAGCAGCCAGAACATTCCGCCGCGTGATTCGGTACCAGCGGCGATCCGTTGTGACGAAGCGACCGCGGCGCTGTTGGCACCGATGAAGGTTTTGCTGGAATCGCTGGCTACGGCCGAAATTGCGTCGATCGGACCGAAGGTTGTGCCTTTCGAGACCGATGCACCGCTGGCGATCCCCAGTTTTGATATTGACGTCCATGTCGATCTGGAACAGTTTATCGACATCGACGCAGAACTTGCGCGGTTGGAACGATCGCTCAGCCAAATCGAAAAGCAGATTGCCGGCAAGGAGCAGAAGCTGGGGAATGAAAGTTTTGTCAGCCGTGCGCCCCAGCAGGTTGTCGAACAAGAACGTCAATCGTTGGATGATTTGCGACGTCAACAAACTGGATTGACCAGCGATATTGCAAGATTGAAGTCTCGCGTCAACAAATAGTCTGCGGGCGGAACATTCGTTGCCGGAATCGTCCGGTTCACCTAGGGAGGCGATTCGATGGACTTTACGGCGATCGACTTTGAAACGGCCAACAATGGTCGTCATAGCGCATGCCAGCTAGCGGCCGTGAAGGTTCGCCGAGGCAAGATTGTCGATCGCAAGAGTTGGCTGATCAAGCCGCGGCCGTTTTATTTCAACCCAATGAATATCCAGATTCATGGCATTCATCCGGATGCGGTTGCCAATGAACCGGAGTTTGGTGATTGTTGGAAATCGATCGCACCTTGTTTTGATAACGAGTGTGATGATAAATGTTTGATCGCACACAATGCCCAGTTCGACATTAGTGTTTTAACGTCTTGTTTGAATTATCACGACATCCCGGTTCCCAGTTTGGAGTTCTCCTGCACTCGGTTGGTCGCACGCCACGCGTGGCCGGGTCGTTCCAGTTATGGACTTAAGGCGCTCGCCAGTTGGTTGGGTATTGAGTTTCGGCATCACGACGCGTTAGAAGATTCGATCGCCTGTGCGTCGATCCTGTTGGCCGCCGCCGATTGTGTCGGTGCCAGTTCGATCAAAGAACTGGAAGCGAAATTGACGCTCGTTCGCGGTGCCGCTGGCGACTGGGGATACCGCGGCGCGACACGAGCCAGTCAACCACGCAAGAAGTCGCAAAACTCGATCACCGCGACAACGCAATGAAGGGCATTCAACAGATGGGGCGCGCCGGACAGCACCAGGTTGGTGGGCGGCAAGGCGAAATAACCCATCCAATCGACTTACCACTCTAGGACCAGCTCGCTTTGCAGATAGAATCCAATCCCCCAATAACTTCATCGCACGTTGTTTTTGCTGCGGAGAATCGCTCGCCAGTGGTGCTGCTGACCGGCGCATCAGGCTATGTGGGAGGCCGTTTGTTGGCCCTGCTTCAATTGCGTGGTTTGAAAGTTCGTTGCCTGGCTAGGCGTCCCGAAAACCTTCGCCAGCGAGTATCGGGCGATGTGGAGATTGTAGCGGGTGACGTCTTCGATCCGGCAACACTTCGGTCGGCGTTGGCTGGCATCGATACCGCTTACTACCTGGTTCATTCGATGAACGATACCGGGTCGTTTGAAGAGCACGACCGAGTTGCCGCAACCAATTTCGCTGACGCTGCTCGTCATGCGGGCGTTAAGCGAATCATCTATCTCGGAGGTCTCGGAGACGACGATGAAAAACTTTCCCCGCACCTGAGAAGCCGCCACGAAGTTGGTCAAATCTTGCTGCAGTCGGGATGTCAAGTTGTGGAGTTTCGCGCTTCCATCGTGATCGGCTCTGGCAGCCTGTCGTTTGAACTGGTGCGAGCGCTTGTTGAGCGTTTGCCGGTCATGATTTGCCCGAAATGGGTAGCTGTGAAAACGCAACCGATCGCGATTGAAGACTTGCTCGAATACCTGATCGCTGGTTTGGATTGGCCCGAAACTGGCAGCCGCATTTTCGAAATCGGCGGTCCCAGTCAGGTCAGTTATGGTGACATCATGCGCGAGTACGCGCGACAACGACAGCTCAAAAGATGGCTGATTTCGGTTCCCGTTTTATCGCCACGACTTTCAAGTCTTTGGTTAGGATTGGTGACGCCGGTTTATGCGCGCGTGGGACGTAAATTAGTAGACAGCATGAGAAATCCAACGATTGTTAAAGATCAGTCGGCAATGCAAGTCTTTGATGTAAGGCCAAGAAATCTGGTCGATGCGATCTCCAGAGCCGTGATCAATGAAGATCGTGATTTGGCCGATACTCGTTGGTCCGATTCGTTGTCCTCATCGCGCGGCGTCATGGCGTGGGGCGGGGTTCGTTTCGGCAGCCGCATTGTCGATTCTCGCTCGGTCGCCGTTGCCGTTTCGCCCTCACAAGCGTTCGCACCGATTCGCCGAATCGGCGGGAAACAAGGTTGGTACTTTGCCAGTTTTCTCTGGACAATCCGAGGATTTATCGACCTTCTGCTCGGCGGAGTAGGGCTCCGGCGGGCTCGCCGTGATCCGGAAGAATTGAAGGTAGGGGAAGTGTTGGATTGGTGGCGTGTTGAAGAATATCAACCCAATCGTAAGCTGCGATTGTCGGCCGAAATGAAAGTGCCCGGACGCGCTTGGTTGGAGTTCACCGTCGAGCCATCGGATACCGGATCGGTTATCCGTCAAACAGCAATTTTTGATCCGGTGGGTTTTTTGGGGCTCGCTTATTGGTACGGGATATACCCGATCCATGTTTTGGTATTTAAAGGGATGCTAAGAAATATCGCGGCAGCGGCAGTCAATGAACCGAAGTCACTTGCCTGATTCGCTCGCTTGACCGTTCAACACGCTAGCCCCCCTGGCCAGATATTGCCTCGCAGATACCTCGCGCAACCTGTGTAGGTTATGATGAGCGATCTACAACCAAAAACTCTTCTGGATCCTCATCATGAATTGTGTCCTGCAAACATTATCGCGAGCCACCCTGCTGGTAGCCGTGTCGATATCGTCCCAACTGGGCAGTGTAGCTGTCGTTGCCGCGCCTCCCAATGTGATCGTCATCTTTGCCGACGATCTTGGTTACGGCGATCTTGGTTGTTTTGGCCACCCAACCATCCGCACTCCGAATCTCGATCGAATGGCGGCCCAAGGGGTCAAGTTGACTCAGTTTTATGCTGCCGCATCGGTTTGTACGCCCAGTCGAGCGGCGCTGTTGACGGGGCGACTGCCAATCCGAAATGGGATGTGCAGCGATGGACGACGCGTTTTGTTCCCCAATTCCGGCGGCGGTATTCCAGCGAGCGAGATCACGATCGCCGAAGCGCTACGCCAGCGCGGTTATGCGACGGCATGCATTGGCAAATGGCATCTCGGCCACTTGCCAGAATTCCTGCCGACTCGCAACGGTTTCGATCGTTACTTTGGCATACCCTACTCCAACGATATGGATCGTGTGAACGATGCACCTGCTGGTCGCCAGGCCTTTTGGCAACCCGAATCAAAGTACTTCAATGTCCCGCTGATGCGAGACGAAGAAATCATCCAGCGCCCTGCAGATCAAACCACAATCACCAAGCGATACACCCAAGAGGCGGTGCGATTTATAACGGAACATAAGGACAAACCGTTCTTCATTTATCTGCCTCACAATCTGCCACACGTGCCATTGTTCCGATCCGAGGATTTTGCTGATAAAAGCGAACGGGGGCTATATGGTGATGTGATTGAAGAGATCGACTGGAGTGTTGGACAAATCCTCGACACCCTGCGAGAGCTATCGATTGACGAGCGAACGATCGTTTGGTTCACCAGCGACAACGGTCCGTGGTTGTCGTTCGATTCTCATGGCGGATCAGCCGGAATGCTGCGCGAAGGCAAGGGAATGACTTGGGAAGGCGGAATGCGAGTTCCGGCGATCGCTTGGTGGCCGGGAACGATCCCACCCGGACAGACCAGTTCGGCACTTTCCAGCACGTTGGACATTTTGCCAACCAGCATCAAGATGGCTGGTGGCGAAGTGCCCGCCGATCGTGTTATTGATGGATACGACCTGACCGAAACCCTGAAAGGCAACTCGCAATCGCCACGCGAGGTGATGTTTTTCTATCGCGGCGTTCGTTTGATGGCGATTCGCAAGGGACCATGGAAGGCTCACTTCATCACGCAAGGTTCGTACTCCGCCGACACCAAGCCAAAGACGCACGACCCGCCACTTTTGTACCACCTGGGCATCGATCCGTCGGAAAAATGGGACGTGGCAAAGGATCATCCGGACGTGATCGCGGAACTGATTGAGGTCGCCCAGACACACAAAAAAACGGTCCAACCAGCTGAGTCGCAGTTGGAGATACCGCTGGCCGCTGGTCGATAATTCAGCGAATCTGCCACCGGTGACCGACGCCCTTATTCACGATCGGGTTCCAAAGCCCTACGATGACAGCAGCGGCGGCGGGCACTTGCCAAATGTCCACCACCGGATCTGCTCTTTTGGCAATCCATTCAACCAGCACTTGGCGGCAAGAACTCATGGACGACCTGTTACAGGGCTTAACCGAGCCACAGTGTGAGGCGGTTAATCACATCGATGGGCCGCTGTTGATGTTGGCTGGTCCCGGCAGCGGTAAGACGCGGGTCGTTACGCATCGGATCGCGAATCTGCTGCGCCAAGGTATCCCGGCATGGCAAATCGTTGCGTTGACATTCACCAACAAAGCGGCCGATGAAATGCGAATGCGTGTCGAAGCGCTCGCCCCAGGCCAACCAGTTTGGATGGGAACCTTTCACCGCTTTTGCGCCAGGTTGCTCCGGCGATACGCGCCGATGGTCGGATTAAGCGAGAACTATTCGATCCTTGATGCCGCCGACTCGCGCATGGCGATCAAGCGTGCGTGCGAAGTGGCCGAGGTTTCACTTTCTCATACATCGCCGGATGCCGTTGCCGCAGTGATCAGCCGCGCAAAGAATCGCCTCATCACCGCTGAGATGATGGCCACTATGCCGGTCAAATACAACGAACAGGTCGCTGCGCAGGTCTATCCTGTGTACCACCAGTTGATGATGACAGCCAACGCGGTCGACTTCGATGACCTGCTGTTACACGTTGCGGTACTGCTGCGCGAAAACGGTGAACTTCGTGCTGACCTCGATTCCCGTTATCGTTACATTTTAGTCGATGAATACCAAGATACGAACCTGGCGCAATACGCAATCGTCCGCGCGCTTTCGATCGACTATCCCAACCTGTCGGTTACTGGTGACCCCGACCAATCGATTTATGGTTGGCGAGGTGCTGATATCAACAACATTCTGGACTTCGAGAACGACTATCCGACCGTCAAGACGGTGCGGTTAGAACAGAATTATCGCAGTACGCCCAATATCCTTCGCGTCGCAGATCAATTGATCCGTGGCAATCGCCGCCGTAAGCATAAGAAACTTTTTACGGCAAACCCCGAAGGCGAACCGGTTATCCTGAAAAGCTATCGTGACAGTAAGGCGGAAGGCGATGATATTGCCGAAAGGATCGCCCATGCGATCTTAGAAGAAAATTGTCACCCCAAAGATTTCGCGATCTTTGTACGAATGAACTCATTGACGCGAACGCTCGAGCATGCCCTGCGACGCTGCAACTTGCCGTACCAGATTGTCAATGGCACCGAGTTCTATCAGCGCAAAGAGATCAAAGACTTACTTGCGTATTTGCACTTGATCAATAACCCCAATCATGATGTCGCACTGGAACGCGTGATCAATGTTCCGCCTCGCGGAATCGGCGCGACAACCGTCCAGCGTCTGCGCCAAGTCGCCAATCGTGAGCAGATTCCAATACTCGATGCGGCTCGCAAGGCCGGTTTGATCGAATCGATTCCGAAGCGGTCGGCCGTGAAGGTCGCCTCTTTTGTTGCGATGTACGATGCGTTGTGCGTCAAGGCGACCGCCACGATTGAAGATTTAGTTCTGTATCTGATTGAGGAGACAGATTATCGCGAATACTTGGAACGCACCGGAGATGATGACCAGGACAACGACCGATCGGCGAACGTCGATGAGTTTGTGACCGCAGCGGTTGAGTACGACCGTCAACACCCCGAAGACGGATCGCTGGAGGAGTTTCTGGAACAGGTTGCTTTGGTGTCCAGCACCGATCAATGGGAAGAAAACAACGACCGAGTCACCTTGATGACGTTGCATGCGTCCAAGGGGCTAGAGTTTCCGCGAGTCTATATCATCGGTGTGGAAGATGATTTGTTGCCTCATGCACGCAGTAAAGACAGCGAGGAACAGATCGAGGAGGAACGGCGACTATTGTTCGTCGGAATCACACGTGCTCGCGAACGTTTGCAGTTAAGTTACTGCCAAAACCGTAGCATCCACGGCCAGGGGCGTCCGGTCGTACCGAGCCCATTCTTGATGGAGTTACCACGCGAGGATATGCGTCAGGTCGATGCAGCACCCGAGTCCGATTTCTTCGACGAAGATCCTTATCCCGATTCATGGGATATCCCTAACGACGAGGATGACGAAATCTGTCAGTTGGTCGAGGAAGAACGAGCGGCGATTCGGCGTTCGAAACCAGCACCACCCATTGCGATCCCCCAAATCAAAACGGCCTCGCAAATGACCGGAGGGCCGTCGAGCCTGGTCGGCCAATTAAAAACGGGTACGACTGTAGCGCACCCGCGTCACGGCGAGGGTACTGTTGTATCGATCAGTGGTCGCGGCCCTAAGTGTACGGCAACCATATTATTCGATGACGGCCAGACGAAGTCATTTCGAGTGGCCTTTGCCGATCTGCGTGTGATTAGGTAAATCTTGAGTCGGTTGCAATCGTTTTGTAATTACTCAATGCATCGCTCTACCCGAAGGATATCAATACGAGTTAAAGCTTGTCTTGACGAAAGAATTCGTTGGCATCCCCTTGGACGGATGTCCTTAAAAGTCGATTTGGACTCGCATTGCATAAGCGTCGGTTTGAGCAGCAAGTAACTGATTACCGATAATCGTTCCGTTGCGGGTCGGGCGTGCTTGCGTCCAGGAGTGAATGTGATTGAAGACGCATTTGCAATACGGATTTACATACCAGTTCAATCCGGTTGTCAAGTTCAGCATTTCGCCGCCTTCGATTGCTTGATCACTTAGGTCGAGGTAGGAGCAACGGGACGCAATTTCCCATGCGCCATATCCAGAACAGTTCTTGCATAAACTGCTTTTCGGAATGACTCGATCAATAGCGCCCGCCTTGCGGTCATAGGGGCGATGTTCGCCGGTTAGGAAATATCCAACTTGCGTGTATCCACCCCATAAGAACCCGTCGCCGACGCTGGAAGTGTCAACAAACGTTCCGATCATCTCTGTTTGCCATGAAAACGGCCCTCGAACCCACAGCGATTCCGTACCGAATGCTTGGGCGAGCGAAACGCCGGTCAACAGTCCCGTATCAACAAAGAAAGGGGTGCCGTCCGCGACATTCGGTACAGGTTGTCCGCTCGTTCCGATGGGCTCGCCAGGTGGAACAACAAATTCGCCGACATAGATTTCGGGGATGCTCCGAAAGCGTGTTTTTTCATTGGGCGGAGCATTCAAGAAGTAAGCTGCGCCCACGTGCAAATAGTCGCTGCCGGAGTGTTCATCATCCCAAAGCAGGTGCGTCAGTCTCGCAGCAACCCCGTTTCCACTCTTCGCGCTGAGCGAACCGCCGAACTGATCTTGTCCAGTGCGAAAATAGGACGCTGCCCAGGTCCATCGAAGGTCTTCTGAGTGGTTGTAGAAACCAATTCCCAAGTGGCGGAAAGGTGTAAATGCTTGAAAAGTACCCGCCCTTTCCATAAACGTTGTGTAACGAAAACTGCTTGCAACTTCTAAAGAAAATGGTTGCTTCCACTGACCAACTCGGACTGTTCCCAGTGGGCCTGCCTCTTTGAAATCTACCCACACATCGGTGAAGGTCGGGCGACCGAAAAATGCGAAGTCCATTTGCATGAAATAATCCATGTTCGTGGCGACCGAACCCTTCGCCCCAAGACGCGCACGACGAAAATCAGTGCCGTTTGCGATGCCACCGTATGCTTCACGACTGGCGTCGTTTTGACTGAAAAGTACCGTGTCTGCCTGAAACACGCCGGACAGAAGAATTTTAGGAAATTTCGCATCCGCAACCGCTTCTGTGCGTTTTCCGACTTCCAGTTTCTTTAATTCAGCGTCCAGTTTTTGCGTGTAAGCTTCGAGGGCTTGTATCCGTGCGTTGTTATCTTCGGATGTGAATTCATCGACTTCTTCAATAACCTCGGTTGGTTCAGCAACCTGGGCATCGCTTTGATGGCAGTGCAGGCTCGCGATGCTAAGCGATGCAGTTCCGATCCACATCAATCGCAATAGATTCATGCCGGATCACTTGGTGATACATGGAGCGAGATGTTCGGATACGACTTTAGGTTTCCGTTCTATCGACCGAATAACCGTTACAACTGATTAAAAAGCATCTCGATCCGTATGCGGACTGTTCGCCGCGACACTTACGCCAACATTCCTTCCCGGGTGGGGTGGTTGGTTCGTTCTTCAATTTGCGGCAGTTGGGTCAATGAGGGATTGCGGGTCGGCCTGCACGACCTACACTAAAGAACTATGTACCTACACCGCTGCCTGACCTTCATTCTGTTTTTCGCAAGCGTCGTATCGTGTTTAGCGATACGGGCGAACGAATTGCAGTATTCGCTCGCCTCTGAGATGACGATCGAGGCGTCGACGGTAGAGGAAGGCAGTGACGATTGCGAATCGTTGGTTTCGGACGATAGCGAAGCTATTTGTGTTCGAAGCTTATGCGTGTTGAGCGATTATCAGGTATCTGTACCGGATTGTTGGGGCAATCGCATTGCGAGCCTCGGTTTTCTCGGCCACCGATATCGTGGCCCGCCTCCGGTGGCTGTTTGAACGTTCGGTTTAGTCGGCTGGGGCGTTTTAACCGCATCCCTTGCGGGTATCTGCGGAAAACGACCAGTTCGCAAATCATCACTTCCGAATCACGTGGGCTAACCGATGAGCCACGATGATTGGGTCGTCCGATTTTGCACCAGTGGTTTTCAAAAACCTCTGCGCGCTTGAATCAAGAGCCAACCTACCGCTGAACAGATAATCGAGACCATTGTGAGCAATCATTTCGACACCAAAACAGCCGGCCCGAACCGCGACTCGGCACCGGTCGGCAATTTACTGGGTTTCAGACAGCACTTTAAGAACGACCTTGTTTCCGGCTTCCTTGTTTTCTTGATAGCCCTGCCGCTCTGCTTGGGCATTTCGCTGGCAAGTGGTTTTCCGCCACTGGCTGGTATTTTTACCGCGATCATCGGATCGATCGTTGCCACTTCGATCAGTAACTCAGAACTGACGATCAAAGGCCCGGCGGCCGGCCTCATTGTCATTGTCCTAGGCTGCGTGGCTGATTTCGGAGGCGACGGGATGGCGGGCGGTTGGAGCGACGCAGACATGCAGGCTTATCGAGCGACGCTGGCTGTTGGATTGGTTGCGGCAATCTTACAGGTCAGCTTGGGAGCGATGCGAATCGGCATTATTGGTGAGTTCTTTCCGACAGCGGTAGTTCACGGAATGTTGGCCGCGATTGGCGTAATCATTGTGCTCAAACAAATTCCGGTCGCCTTAGGAGTAACGGCAAAAGGGGAACCGCTGGAACTGCTTCGCAAGTTGCCAGACTTTATCCTTTCGGCCAACCCAACCATCGCGACCATCGGTTTGGTCAGTATGGCGATTATGTTTTGTTGGCCCGTGTTTGGAGCGAGCTATCCGTGGTTGAAACGAATCCCATCGGCCTTGCTCGTTCTCGCCGTCGCCATACCGATGGGGATGGCCGCGGATTTGTTGCACCAGCACACTTATTACTTTGCAGGGTACGAATACAAGATCGGTGAACAATACCTTGTGCAAATGCCAACGCGAGTCTTCGGAATGTTTTCGGAATTGACGACACCAGACTTGATGGCACTGACGCAACCCAAGGCATGGTGGTGGGTGCTGTTGTTCTTTTCGATCGGAAGTCTTGAATCGTTGCTAAGTGCTAAAGCCGTCGATCGTTTAGACCCCTATAAACGCAAATCGAATCTCGACCGCGATCTCGTCGCAGTCGGCGTTGCGAATGCTGCCGCTTCGCTGGTCGGTGGCTTGCCAATGATTTCTGAAATCGTTCGCAGTCGGTCGAATATCGATAACGGAGCCCAAACGCGATTCGCAGGTTTTTGGCATGGGATGTTTTTGCTGATATGCGTCGGTTTAATACCGACGATTCTGCACCTAATTCCGCTGGCGGCACTAGCGGCGATGTTGGTTTATACCGGTTTTCGTCTAGCGCACCCTCGTGAGTTTGTAAACGTTTATAAAATTGGCCGCGAGCAATTCATTGTCTTTATCACGACTGTAATTGCCGTTCTTGCAACCGATTTGCTGATCGGCGTTCTGATCGGGATCGGCGTGAAGTTCATGCTTTATGTGATCGATGGCGTCCCGCTTCGGTCTCTTTTCAAGCCCTACTTAGAAGTGGAACCAGGGGACGGGGATACCTGTGTCATCCGTGCTCACCAATCGGCAGTATTCTCGAACTGGATACCGTTTCGACGCGAACTCGAAAGCGTCGGTTTGGTAAATCGTCAAAATATTACACTCGATCTATCTGGCACGACATTGGTTGATCATAGCGTGATGGAAAAACTGCATGAAATGCAAGGCATTTTTTCTCAAGAGGGACTCGAACTAAAACTGGTGGGGCTCGAAGGGCATTGGACCCAAACCGACCATGAAATGGCATCTCGCCATGGAGGCCCGATTCAAGCGAGACGTTTGACAATGATGGCAAAACTTGAGCATGAATCGTGGATCGAATCGGTATGCTCCCAACACGAACTTTACTTATTTACTTCGGAGCATTTACAGGGACGCTTTCGCCCATCAAGTTACCCAGGGGGTGTTTCGGCGGACGGGTCTGATAACCACGCCATGAATGACGGCGCACCGGATCACTATGTGCGAATCGAGGCGATTGGTTCGATAGCGGTCTGTGACGCGATCATCCAACAAATCCGGCGACGAACCGATATCGCTACAGGAATCGCAATCTATGCCGATGCCGTCAACTTCACTCGCCCATCCGCAGGCTAGCCCCTTTCGCAATCGTCAAGCCATAGCGGTATCGGATTGAACCCAAGAAGCGATCACGTTCCAGTCGGAACGCGGCAAGGAATTGCGGATTCGATCGCATCGGGATTCGTCCCGAGCAAGTGTTCCATCGAATGTACCTTTTCGGATCGACTCTAATTGAACGGATTTCTCGGGGCGATGTTGTCAACCGGTTCGGTGTTTGTCGAATCTTGCGAATTGGGTTCCACCGCTAGGTGTCGCAACAACATGAATGCGGAGAAAATGACTCCTGCCAATCCGACTGCGATAATGGCTCGGAAACCATAGGCGGCGTATTTTGCGACAACCACCACACCTAAAAAACCGATCTCTCCGGTTGATTCTGGCGCTAGCACGTCTTGAGCGGGCCATGCCATCCAGCAGACAAAAACGGCCGCTACTAGCGAGCTGATTTGGAGCAAGCAGGGCAGCAGTTGAGATTTCATGGGCGGCATTTTGTCAACGGCGATGTTGGTACCAATTCCAAAAAAAGGGGGGGCACCTCCGCACCCCAGCCATTTATTATGTCAGTCACGATGCTGCATGAAAACACAATCTCAGTGGGAATTCAGTCTTTCGCCCAAATAGTGACCAGTGGTACAGACTGGCATTGAGGTTGACGCGACACCGGGCTAGTGCCCAGCCGACCCAACTTGAACCCGTGAATTGCTGATTCAAACCGTGATTGCCGAATATAAAGTCAATCGTTGCTCGCGCCGCTGTTGTGTCGAAGATCGACCACTGCGCGACGGCGAATGGTATTATTCGGTCGTTATCGAACAGGGCGAGGAGCTGATTCGTCGCGAGTATTCCGCCGGCGCATGGTCCGAGCCTCCTGCCGGCACTGTCGGCTGGTGGAAGTGTCGCATGCCACAATCGGGCCAGCGAAAGATGGTGCTTGCGCCCGATCCGGTATTGGTCGAAACGCTGCGGCAAATGGAGCATGACGACCAACGCAAGCCGATTGCGTTTCTGCTTGCCCTGACGCTGCTGCGACGACGTATCCTAAGGATGCTGCCGTCAGACATGGCCGCAGGTTTTGTCGGCCCAAGGACGATGCGATTGCAGGTCGCCGCAGACGGATCGGAAATCGAAATCGAAGAATACACGATCACACGTCGACAAACCGAAACGCTGACCGAAGCGCTCCAGGAACTGCTTTACGTCGAGGCAGCCGAATGAACCAAGCCCAGACAGGAGGTCCAGGCAATCCCAATCGAGCTGTCGTCTGGTTATTGACGCTGTTGACCGTCCAGTTCGCTGGCGGAGCGACATGCTATCGGCAAACCGTGCGCGTTGACCAAATGCCGCCTCCGCAGGTTTTTTCGGGCCTGCCAACGATTGAAGAACTGGCCGAAGTCGTCAATCGTACCGACTCGATTGGCCAGTTGTCCAGCAATTCGGTTTCGGTTGAAGTACCGACCATGCCCAACGTGCCAAGGCTTTCGGCGACACTGTCAGTGGATCGTCCCAACAATTTTCGCATGCGAGCCAGTTTGCCGATCATGCTGGGGTCGGGTTTAGACATGGGCAGCAATTCCGAAGCGTTTTGGTTTCAAGTTCCTGAAGGGATGACGCAGACGCTGTATTTCGCCAGTCACGAACAATTTCGCAACCAGCCGATTCGCTCGATCCTGCCGGTCGACCCAACTTGGATTGGCGACGCGTTGGGATTGGTCCACATTGACACACGCGAAGTCGTCGAAGGGCCAATCTTGCGAACCGATGGCAGATTGGAAGTCCGCACCATGGTGCCGATGTCCGACGGTCTGCACAGTCGCGTTTGCATCATTGAGCCCACGGCAGGCTATGTCACCGATCAAATGCTGTACGGACCCGACGGACGGATGATTGCGGCGGCCAGCGGCAGCAATCATCGCTACTATCCCGATCAAAAATGCGCGTTACCACATCGTGTTCAGTTGCGATTGCTGCCGACCGAAGGGCCACCGCTGGAGCTGAAACTCGACATCGGCAACTACGTCATCAATCAATTGATTTCTGGCGATCCTCAGCTATTTGCTATGCCAAAGGATGCCCCTCGCAAAATCGACCTTTCGTCGCTCGGTCGTCCTGTCGATCCACCCGATTATAGCAGGCAAGCGGCACCGACCGTGACACAGCCGTCGCCACGCACCGCGATGCTGCCGTATCGGTAACCAGCACCGAACAATTTCGTCGTCGAACCTGTTTCGTCATCACCGATGGGTTTTCTGGCCTTGATGCGATATCTTGTAGACTTTGTGTCTCCGGTCCGCGTGAAGCCAATCTAATCCAGTGTCGAGCGATTCTTTCCATCACTATCCATTCTATACACCGCGTTTTTGGCACGGGATGATCCCGAGCGTATGGTGGCGTTTGCTTCGCGCAGGCAAGTTCTCGATCCACCCCTCGCGATGGTCCATGGCGATTGCGATCACCATCGCTACGCCCGTCAACGCCGGTTTAGGCCTGGTGCAAAAGTTGGTTTGGGGCCGAAAGCTCAAGAAATCGACGTTTCATGGTCCGCCGGTTTTTATCATTGGCCATTGGCGCAGTGGCACGACGTTGCTGCACGAATTGATGGTCCTGGACGAACGACTCAGCAGTCCGTCGACATTTCAGTGCTTCGCACCGCATCATTTTCTTGCCTCCGAATGGATCTTCCGCAAGTTTTTTGCCTGGCTATTGCCCGAACGCAGGCCGATGGACAACATGGCCGCCGGTTGGGATCGTCCCCAAGAAGACGAGTTCGCGCTGGTCAACCTCGGCCTGCCGTCGCCGTACCGCCGGATCGCATTCCCCAATCAACCACCACCGGACATCGAATATCTGGATACCGAATCGATCGACGAGGCGGCGAGATCGCGATGGTCAGCGGCTTTGCACCGATTTTTAAAAGCGGTCAGCTATCGGACACAGCGACCGTTGATTGTGAAAAGCCCGACACACACGGGACGTGTCGAGACGCTTGCCAAGATTTTTCCTGGTGCAAAGTTCATTCACATCACCCGTGACCCACGCGCGCTTTTCCCGTCTACCGTTCGATTGTGGAACAGTCTGGATCAAGTACAGGGATTGCAAGTGCCCGATGGCAAACCGATCGAACCTTATGTGATCCAGTGCTTTACCACGATGTACGATGCATTTCATCGCCAACGGGATTCGATCAGTCCTGGAAACTTGATCGATGTTCGTTATGAGGACTTGATCAGCGATCCAGTTGGCAAGATCGAAGAAATTTATAGAACCCTGCGGCTTGGCGATTTTGACCACGTTCGAAAAACCTTACAAGATTGGGCTGATACCGCGCACCGAGAATATCAAACCAACCGTCACGACTTGCCCGAAGACCAGGAGCGACTGATTCGCCAACAGTGGGCAGATTACTTCCAGCGGTATGGATACTGAAACCTTCATGCAGCCCACTGCCCCACACCACGTTTCCAAATGGACCGCTGTCCTTCTACTGGTTTTCGTTAACATACTATGGGGACTTTCGTTCCCCATTACCAAAACAATTAATCTGCAGGTCGATGGGCATTTCGATATCATCGCCGAAGATTCTTCGTCGGCGCTTCGGTTGTCGGCGGCTGCCTGGTTGATCCTGCTTCGATTTACTTCTGCCTTCCTGATCTTTGCGATCGTATTTTCCAAGATTCTTCGCCGCGCCGGGATAGCAGAATGGTGGGCGGGAATCCAGATCGGTGTATTCTTCTACATCGGATTGATTCTTCAAATCATTGCGCTGGCGACCATTCCCGCATCGCGCAGCGGTTTTCTGACCAGCCTTGTCGCCGTATTTACGCCATTGCTTACCGCGATTTTGTTGCGGGTGCGTCCTCGTTTGCCAGTAATGATCGGCGTCTTCGTCGCACTTTTGGGCGTTGCGGTGCTGACCGGTTTGGTTGTCGGATCTGAATCGGGTTTTTCGCTTGCTGCGGACGCCTGGCAAGCTTGGACACCTGGCGACACTCTGACCACACTGGGTGCAGTTTTCTTCGCCGGACAAATCATGCTGGTCGACTATCACGGCAAACGACTCGACGCAGCCGCGCTGACGCCAGGAATGTTTGTCAGTACCGCTGTCTTTGCGCTATTCACTTTCGTAGTGGCCAGTCCGTTCGTCACCGAAACCTCGCCAACGGGTTGGTTGGCGTTGTCGCTTAGGCCACAGTTCTGGCTGCTGATTCTCGCCCTGAGCGTCTTTTCATCAGTCGTCGCGTTCAATCTGATGAATACTTATCAACACTATGTCTCTGCATCACAAGCGGGAATCATCTATACACTCGAACCGGTCTTTGCATCGATGGCCGCAATGATCTTGCCAGGACTCTTGAGTGCTGCGATCGGTGTTGATTATGCCAACGAACTTCTGGTCATGCCGATGTTTATCGGTGGCGGGTTGATTGTTGTCGCAAACTTAATCAGCCTATGGCCAGCTCCCATGCGACGAGACGAAATCACACATGAATTGGTTGAAATTGTGGACGTACCGATTGTTTCGCATACGGAGAGTTTAAAAGATACTGAGATCGAACAAGACGGTTCAAGTTGATCGAGCCGCTTTTGTTAATCTTTCGCAACAGCCATTGCGGACTTCTTCAATCGTCCACGACGGGCAAGAAACCAGGCACAGGCTGCTGCGGCGACTCCCCAAGGAGCGAGCCTTTTATAGTGCTTTGGGTTGAAGTGTGGCACCAGTGGATCGCCCGCGATGGTCAAGATTTGATCCTGGTTGGCTAACAGACCACGCATCTCCTTTCGGTGAACCAACAGATCTCCCGCGATCAATCCGTTGCTCTTGATCACATCCGCAAAACCGCTCGCCACTTCTTTAGATCTTACAAACTCGGTCGAAGGGTCGTGAATGTCGCTATCGACATAACCGCCGACAACGCTATCGAATTGAGCGTGCTGCATGTAAAGCATGTGATCGAACGCTTCGGCCGCGTGAACCTCACCATCATGTATATGAACCGTGGGGAAAAAGACGCGATCGTTCCATCGGGAAGCAAACTCCAACGCCATCGGATGCGGCTTTCCAGCAAGCTGTTTTAGCTGGAAAACCGCAAACCCATAATCTTTGTATTGAGGAATCAGATTCCACGTTTCCTTTGGTATGACAAACCGAGGGTCGAGGCGGTCAAAATCGGCGAGACTCGGAACAAACGATGCAATGTAGTCGCCGACTTGGTGAACCTCGATCGCGCCACGGGACGAAGTCACTATTTTCGACTCAGAGCACCCTATCGACATTCGCGGTATCCGCGGAAAACCTCGCTCCAGATGGCTAAAAAAATGTTCGAAATCCTCCAGCGATACGAATCGCACGGCTGATTCGCCCTTCGTGGCATCGGTGGGCAATGGCAGGGCCATCGCGTTGGGCTCGGCCGATTCGTAAGTCATCTCGTATGCAAGCACCTGCATCCCAGGTGACGTCAATCGAGCGAAAATCTTCGTATCGGTAACGTTTAAAACGTATTGGGCAAAACAGCACATGATTCAATCCAAAATGGGAACCTATCCGAAATGTTCTGCCGCTCGCCGGCGAGAAAAAAAGCTCTCGAAAAATGACCTGCCTGCAAACGAGCAGCCACCATTTCGAGCAGAACCAGGAGGTAAAACGGGTGAAAGCGAGATTTCTTAGGTTCAGTGTGCGCCGGTTTTGCTGGCTGACGAGCTTCCGTTATCGGTCGTCGCGGAGCCGCCGAGTTGAAAAAAACCAAACAGCCTGGCCGGGTCGGGTTTCCATTCTCGATTTTTTATGTGGAAATGCCTTTTCGGCGAAATCGTTGACACCGATTCAGCCGACCGTTACCCTTACGCTAAGGGGGAGCAAAACCGCATAAGTGTCGGTTTTTCATATTCGCCCCGTCTTTTTATCTCTATTTTTCCTTTCGAGAGGTCCAACGCATGGTCAGTCACAAGAGTTCCAGAAAAGGATTCACGCTGGTCGAACTGCTGGTGGTTATCGCAATCATTGGCGTTATGGTCGGCCTGCTTTTGCCAGCTGTTCAGGCGGCACGCGAAGCTGCGCGGCGAATGTCCTGCGGCAACAACATGAAGCAAATCGGGCTCGGTTTGCACAATTACGAAAGCACCTACAAGCACTTGCCACTCAATCGCAGTTGGGTCGGTCACTTTGGGGATAATCCGGTTCCTGCCACCGCTCGCTCCCGCAGTTGGATGGTCGGCGTTCTACCATTCATCGAGCAGCAGCCCGTATACGACATCATCGACTTCAGTTTCGAAGAAACCAACGATCCTCGAAACGGTACGGTAATGAACAGTCCCAATCCGATCAGCAATTCTGCAGTTGCTCGGACCGTTATCCCTTCCTATCGCTGTCCAAGCGATGGGGTTTCTGATCCGCTGATGAACGGGCGAGCTAACCGTGACGGCGGCAGGCAGTTGGCAGTGAACAATTATAAAGGCGTTGCCGGTGCAAACTGGCAGTGGGGCAGTTTTATTGTCAACACGGTACCTTTCGCGGGCACGCGTTGGGGACTGAGTGGCGACGGGCTTGACCGTGGTAATGGGATGCTGATGCGATCAAATCAGTTTGATTCCCGAACCGAGTTTCGGCACGTTACCGATGGGCTGAGCAATACGGCAATGGTCGGCGAAGCGGTACCAGCATTCTGCACACACACATTTTGGTATTGGTTTAATGGCTCCACGGCAACGATGGGTATTCCGTTGAATGCTCGGGCTCGGTGCGCCACAGCAACGACAGGTGTTCGCAACCAGGACTTGCTCAATTGTCGTGGTGACTGGCCAAACAATTACTCGTTCATGAGCATGCACCCAGGTGGTGCGCAGTTCACGATGGGGGACGCATCTGTGAAGTTCGTTTCGGAAACGGTCGACTTGAACATTTATCGCGCCCTTGGCAGCATGATGGACGGTCAAACCGTCACCCTCGACTAAACTGCCGCGTTTAGAAAACTTAAGCTATCAAACGACCACCCGTGCCCCGGTCCGGTTGGTCGTTTTCCTTCTATCCCCTAATTTTTTTCTGTGAAAACTTAAGCATGAAATTGCATTTGATTCTTACGCTCGTGTCTTTATTGATTGTCGCCGGATGCGGTGAATCCAAGATTCCGGTCTCTGGTTCCGTGCTCTACAACGCCCAGCCACTGCCGAACGTTAATGTTGTGATGATCCGATCCGATGGAAAGGTCGCTTCGGCAGTAACCGACAGCAGCGGAAACTTCGCTGCCGTTACAACGGAAGCACCTGGTGACGGTGCGCTTGCGGGTGAATACAAGGTCGGCATCACCCCGGTCTCGAATGTGTCTGAAGAGATTACTTCGGCGGACGCGTACGGGACCCCTGCAAAATCACCGTTCCCGCAGTCATATATGAGCGCTGATTCTTCAGGATTGAAGGTTGTCGTCGAAGCAGGTATGGCGCCCGTAAAACTGGAATTGAAAGACTGAGTTTTTGCAAAGAAGCAATTGAAGTCATGCGGCCACACGATTTTGTGTGGCCGCATTTTTTTTGGTCTAACGATACGGGCACAGCAAGGCTAACCCTTACGCTTCTTCGCCGATCGCGTCTTCTTTCTTTTCATGGTTGCTCATCTTGTCCCAGAACGCAACAAAGAAGATCAGCGCGATCACTGCAGCCATTGCGGCAGGAACAAACCAGAAACTGCGCCACTGATCCATCGTTTCAGCCAACAGTTGCGAATCGACTTTAAGCGATTCAACCGAGAACATCTTTCTCATCGACTCGAAAAAGCTGAGCGGTTCGGTCGAACCGGACTTGCTGATTGCCTCCGTCAATTCGCCATACTTCGTCACATCTCGGGCGTGGTGCGCAAATGCAATCCTGTAACCGAAGTACATCCCGATTCCCTGCGTAAAGAATACCAGCATTCCCTGTGCTTGGCCGCGAACGCTCGGATTGGCGACTTTATCGGTGTACATGAAACCGGTTACGAAAAAGAAGTCGTAGCAGATTCCGTGCAGCGCGACGGCCAGCAGGAGCATCCACACGATCTGCTCAGGTGCTCCGAAGGCGAACAACAGATAACGAGTCACCCAAGCCAACATGCCGATCAGGATCATGTACTTGACGCCCAGCCTTCGAAAAAAGAATGGGATCAACAACATAAAGAAGATTTCGGACATTTGCCCGATGGTCATTGTGGACGCGGGTGCAACAAAGCCGGTGTTTCCCAGGAACATTGCGGTCACGCCATAGTAATACGCAAGTGGAATACAGATCAAAGTGGAGCAGACGATGAAGACGAAAAAGGGCGGGTGTTTGAGCATCGTCAAAGCATCGAGCATCAGCAGGGAGCGCAAATCAACCGGCTTTCCTTTTGCTGGTGGTGGCGTGTGCGGGAGCGTAAAGCTGTAGATACCCGTCAGTAGCGAACACGCGGCGGCAGCCAACAGGATGTTCAGGTTGCTGCTCCATCCCATCGCACCGACAAATAAACCCGCCGCGATCCATCCGATCGTGCCCCACACGCGGATTTTTGGAAACTCATTTTGATCCGATACGTTAGAAAACACGATGGTATTGCTCAGCCCCAAAGTCGGCATGTAGCACAACATATGTCCGATGAACAACCACACCATCATGTTTCCATCGCCAGCTACCGCATAACCGTGAGCCAAGTAGAGCAGCACGCCCCCGAGCAAGAACAAAAAGCCCATCAAGCGTTCGGAAGAGAACAGTCGGTCGGCGATTAATCCCAGGAACAGCGGAGCGATCATCGCGGCAAGTGGCGCACTGCCGTAGGTCCCGCCGCCAAAATCGGCGAGGCCGTTGTTGCCAAGCGCCAGTCCGATCGTGGCGAACCAGGCCCCCCACATAAAGAATTGCAAAAACATCATCACGCTTAGACGCGTCGCCACAGCATTCATATCGAGGCTCAATGGGTAGGATAGGCGGGTGGTTTCAACGGGCTCTGGGGCCGTTTTCGCACAATGTTAAACCATCGTGACGCCTGAAACGAGTGGCGAAACCGTCTTGCAGCGTCAGCGGCAGATTTCTTACCCTGCGGTCCGATAGAGTTTTCGCTGGCAAAACGCTGCCAAACCAATTCAGACGTTAAATGCTACGATGAGAGCAATTCAATGAAGTCGATGATGCCGTTTGAGAAGTTCGCTTTTCCATTTATTTTCACGCTTTCGGCAGTCGGCTATGTTGCATCGTTGGTCATGGATAAAGAAAAGTTCGCCCTGCACTGGTTGGCAAGGGAAGACGGCCTGCTGGAAATGGGCACATTTCTCGCACTGGTGGCAGGGGCGGGTTTGTGTTTGCAGCGCGGATGGACTTTGCGTGCCGAACGTTCCAAGCGATTCATTGCGATGCTTTTGCTGGCCGCTTGCGTCTTGATCTTTGGCGCGGGCGAAGAGATCAGTTGGGGTCAGCGTCTATTGGATATTGAATCACCGGAATTCTTTCAAGCACACAACGCACAAAATGAAACCAACGTCCATAACCTCATCGTCGCTGGCGTCGGCGTTAATAAGTTGATTTTTGGGAAATTGCTGGCTATCGGTTTGGTCGGTTACCTGTTTGCGCTCGGC
>DNWZ01000322.1 GCA_003506095.1 Planctomycetaceae bacterium
TGATCGACGAATACGCAAACCCGGCTAGCGATCCCGACAAAGCGACGAATCAGGTTCTGTCGCCGCTGGCGGATGCTTGTGATTCAGACAAGACTGGCGAGCGAAATGACCGCGAAGCGGCAATCAAAAATGCCCAGCAAAAGCAATCTAGCGCGGAAGCCGCAGCGAAAATCGAATCGCTTAAGCAGCAGATCAATCGCTTGCAGCGGGCCGTGCGACTAGCGATTGAAAGCGAATTGGCCGATTGGACAGGACGAACGTACGGTTCTCTGGTGGCCAACCAGGACGTGGTTCGAATGATCCATGAAATGATTGACGGACACGGCCTGCGATTGAAGTGTCCCGAATGTGGCCACCCGGCAATCCTGCGATGCAGTTCCCGCCCTGGTATCGCGGATGGCGTGTTCGTTTTCGATCATCAAGTCGACGGCCGCCGAACCTTCCATGGCGGCGGTGTCGTGCTGCCCACTTTAAGGCTAATCGCCAAGCCGCCTCGCCGCCGAAAAGCGGACCGGTCGTAACGATCGTGGCTCAGACGTAACGAAAGGTTAGCGGCGCGTCGATATCGGGATGCAGGCTGGCATGGACTGGGCACTTATTGGCCGCGGCCTCTAGGCGACCGCGATCATTCTCTTCGGGAACCGCCGCAGCAGGCACGACGATCTCGGTGGCCAACGACGCGATTCGTCGTACCGGCTTCTGCGTCATTTCTTTGGTCACCCGCACGGTCATACCTGACAGGTCAATATCGTGTCTCGCCGCGACCAATCCCATCGTTGTTAAAACACAAGTCCCCAGGGCCGTTGCCACCAAATCGGTCGGAGAAAACTCTGCGCCGCTGCCGCCGTTATCAACCGGCGCATCGGTCGCCACCTTCGCCATGCTCGGCCCGTGCGTCGCCACACATCGCAGTTTGCCCTCATAAACCGCAGTTAATTCAACACCCATGTCCGATTGCCTTTTTTATTGTTTAGATTTTGCGATACCGCGATCATTCAGTGGTTGTCCAAGTTCGTGCTATGCAAAATGTGGACACACGGCTGATGCCGTGAAGATCCTAAGCATGGATGCGACGTTTGATTTCGGCATGCAGTTCGCTGATTTTGATTCTTGTTTGTTCCAGTGAATCTCGATCGCGCAGCGTCACTGTCTTGTCGTTTAACGAATCACCATCGACCGTAATGCAATAGGGCGTGCCCGCTTCATCCTGCCTGCGATAACGACGTCCGACCGCGCCTTTTTCATCATAATAGACATTCATGTCTTGCTTCAGTTCACCATAGATTTCTTGAGCCAGTTCTGGCATGCCGTCTTTCTTGACCAACGGAAATACGGCGGCCTTGATCGGCGCGAGGCGCGGGTGCAGTTTCATCACCAAGCGGGATTTCATTTGGCCGTTTTCATCGGGTGCTTCGTCCTCTTGATATGCTTCGCATAGGAACGCCAGCACACCTCGGTCGGCTCCAGCGGACGGTTCGATGACGTGAGGAACAAACTTTTCACCAGTCGCTTCGTCGCGATAGGTTAAATCGCGCCCGCTGCCGCGGTGCTTCGGCTTTCCGAACTCATCCTTTTCTACAACCATCGGATTGGTGCTCGGGTCAAGCTTGCCTTCCATATGGCTGCGTAAGTCGAAATCACCACGATGCGCGATTCCTTCCAATTCGCCGTACTGACCTGGTGCTAAGAATGGAAACGCATATTCGATGTCCGCCGTACCGACGCTGTAATGTGCAAGCTCATCGACATGATGTTCACGCATCAACAATGATTCACGAGCCAGACCGAGTGTTTGGTACCAGGCCAAGCGACGATCACGCCAATACTGATACCACTGTTGCGATTGTGCGGGGTGGCAGAAGAATTCAATTTCCATCTGCTCGAACTCACGTGACCGGAACGTAAAGTTTCGCGGCGTGATTTCGTTGCGGAAGCTCTTGCCGATTTGACCGATACCGAATGGTAAGGCGACGCGACTGCTGTCGAGGACATTCTTGAAATTGACAAAAATTCCTTGAGCCGTTTCTGGTCTTAGAAACGCATAATCATCTTCGCCACCAAGAGCACCGATGGTTGTTTTGAACATCAGATTAAACTCGCGCGGCGGCGTCAGTGTGCCAACCTCCTTGGCATCGGGACCAAGCACTTTGTCAAAGTCGTCGACTTTATCGAGCGTTGTGCTCGGGCCATCGTACGTCAAACCGTCGGCATCTTTAGGGCGAAGCTTAAAAAGTTTTAAAGCGCGGCGTTCGATCTCTGCTTGTTCCTCTTCCGCTTCGGCCAGCGTCGTGACAAACACTTTGGCGTCTTTGTGTGAAACCCAGCGCCCACGCACTTGGTCGTGGCGGTAACGCTTTTTGCTTTCACGACAGTCGACCATGTAGTCATGGAACATGTCGTAATGACCGCTGCACTTCCAGATTTGTGGGTGCATGATGATGGTCGAATCGAGCCCCACCATTTCAAACGGCCCAGGGGCACCTGCGTGAGTGATCAATTCGTTGTGGGCTGTGATCATGTCACTCCACCAAGCGTCTTTCAAGTTCCGCTTCAATTCGACTCCAAGCGGACCGTAGTCCCAGAAGCCTTGCAGACCGCCGTATATTTCGCTGGATTGAAACAAGAATCCTCGTCGCTTGCAAAGCGACACGATATTTTCCATCGAAGCCATAGCCGAACAGTCGAAATGAGGTAACGAAGTGAGAGGGAAGTCGCGTCGCGAAGTCGCGTACCGAGTCGCCGGCGACGCTATTGCCGAAGGCACAAGCGGCAAAGTGTAAACCTTGTCGGGCCGGAGTGTAAGCGACGGTCACTGGTGAAGGAAATCTCGGTTTACCGGGTTCTAGAGCAGGTCTTCGGCGTAGCCCTCGGGAAACGGGTTGTCGCCTTGGATGATCCGCTTGGGATCGCTTGGCGGTTTTTGGGCCGGCCGCTTTTTCGGAACTGGCGACTCCTGTGTTGGTGACTCGACCGGTTTTTGATGCTGCGTTGGGCTACGAGGCGGTTGCTGACGTTTGTTGTTGGCGATTCCGAATGCTCGCATCCACTGCTGAACCGTCGTTTCGTCGACTGCGTCGGATTTTTCTGCATCGCCGATCAAGCTGTGGTCGCCACCTGAACCGGCACCGTGCCGTGGGGTCGGAGGCCAAGTGATCGCCAGCAGTAATCTGCCGTCCAGCAAGGAATCGAGCCATGGTTGTGAGTCAAACGCGGTCGCGCCGACTCGTTTTGCCGCTGATTGCAAGCGATGGTCGGATGAAACAACTGTCAGCCGCTTGGGAGACGAGTGCAGAGCGATCAATTCTTCGATCAGGTCGTCCGCTTCCTCATGATTGACAGCGAATCGGACTTCGATCTGCCGCAAGCGAAAAGTCGAATCGGACGAGGGGTCGATTCCCAAGGCGCTCCGCGAACGCGTTGTCGCATCGAAGACAACACAAGTTTGCGATGCGAGTTGTGGATCTAATTGCGTAGCCAAGCGATTGATTAACGTCATCCGTTCACGGTGAAGCCAATCGGACACCGGTTTTTTACCCGGTGGTGCCACGGGGGCAATGACGTTGTAGCCATCAATCAAAATCAACATCTCACCAGGTTAACGCGAAAAGCCCAGCATTTCTATGCAGGGCTCTTGCGTTTCACGGTAAGATCGTCGTTGATTGGCCTAAGCGCCGAATTCGGCTCGTCGGCGGCCAAGCTGTTCTTGCAAACGGCTGACAATCGCGCTGTGCATTTGGCTGACGCGAGATTCCGACAAATCCAAAGTTGCGCCGATCTCCTTCATCGTCAATTCCTCATAGTAGTAGAGGATGATGATCAAGCGTTCGTTGCGATTAAGTCCTTTGGTGACTATTCGCATCAGGTCGGTGCGTTGAACGCGACGGGTCGGGTCTTCGCCCTTCTTGTCTTCAAGGACGTCGATCTCTCGAACGTCCTTATAACTGTCCGTTTCGTACCACTTTTTGTTAAGCGATACCAAACCGACCGCGTTGGCCTCTTGCTGCATTTTTTCCAGTTCGGCCATGGGAATTTCCATGTGCGTCGACAGTTCGAGATCTGTCGGTGCGCGGCCCAGGCGTGTTTCTAGCGTCTTCTTGGCTTCGTTCAACTTGCTCGCCTTGCTGCGAACCAGTCGTGGCACCCAGTCCATCGTCCGCAATTCGTCCAAAATGGCGCCACGAATTCGAGGCACGCAATAGGTTTCGAACTTGACTCCGCGTTCGAGGTCAAAAGCGTCGATGGCATCCATCAGGCCGAATATTCCGGCACTGATCAAATCGTCCAACTCAACACCATCGGGTAGACGCTGCCAGATCTTTTCGCCGTTATAGCGAACCAGTGGCATGTAGCGTTCGACCAAACGATTCCGCAAGTCTTCGCGGTCAGGCGCATCTTTGGACATCTCTCGAAAAGTTGCCCAAACTTGCAAAATATCTTCATCAGGCGTGACGGTCGCTGCCATCCAATCCTCCGTGAACAAACGCTATCAGGGTTCGATTCCCATCCCGGGAAACCGAGTTTCATTTCTGCTTTGCCGATTGCTCTTCCAATCGGCTTCGATACCAAGCAACCCGTTGCCGGTACCGCGATTCAGTATCTTGCTTCACCAGGTGATCAGCGATTGCACCGGATATGCCTCCCATGATTGCAAACATCACAAGAGCGATGATCGCCTGAGGGACCACATCCGAAACAATCTCGCCGCGAACCGCACCTCTGCAAACTACCATCGCGAACGCGATGCAGCCGAGCGTCAGGGCGTAGCGACGATGCATCAAGGCCACCAATCGACTAACGTTACAAGGTCATGAGTTTCTTTTTATTACCATACCCAAAAATTAAATAATTAAATTGCTTAAAGCCTTTTAATTTTCGTCGGCTCGGGTACTTGATTCGTATCGGCTGACGGTAAGCAAGGAATTAAGTGTTTTTTAAAAGATTATCCTAACAAATTACGCTACGTTGCGTCCCGGCATGGACACTTGGGGCATCCGCCCTGATGTGAGGTGACTCGCCAACAAATCGCCCACCAAAGACTCCGCATCGGCCGTCTCAATATCATCAGGGACCTGCTGGCCCGTCGTCATGTAACTGATCGGCAGATTGCGGCCTTCAAACGCCGCTAACGCGGATGCGAGTTGTGTCGACTCATCTAGTTTGGATAAAATTGCTGCCGTTGGTCGCACGGCGGCGAATCCGTCAAGAATATTTTGAATTGTGTCGCGACTGCTTGTCGCGCTCAGCACCAAATGCGTCTCATCGGGCTGCGCCGCACGCAGCATCGCTCGCAACTGCTCGATCCGCGTGTCGCTTCGAGGGCTTCGTCCAGCCGTATCAATCAGCACCAAGTCGACATCGCCCAGACGTTCCAATGCGGGCTGCATGTCCTCTGGGTTTTGAACAACTTCCATCGGAAGGTCCATGATTTCCGCATAAGCCTGCAGTTGCTGGACTGCCGCGATACGGAATGTATCAATCGTTACGAGTGCCACACTGCGTTTAGCTTCGAGGCGAAATCCGGCGGCCAGCTTGGCGATTGTCGTCGTTTTTCCGACACCGGTTGGTCCCACTAATGCGACCACCCTGCGGCCCGTTGGCGGAACATGAATCGGCCCCGCAATGCGAATCCCACGGGCAACCGTTTGTCGCAAATGTTCAATCCATTGTCCGGGTTCAACCCCGCTGGCCATTGCCACGCCAAACGCATAGGTCGACTCGATCCAACGGTCCGCAACGATGTCATCAACACCGGCAAACAGCAGCAGTGACCGCAAGTCCTGCAATTCCAGCGGGTATCCGTGACGCGCGTGGAGCACGTCACGAGTAATCGCGACCGCTTTGACAGCTTGTTCCGGCCGGACGTCTTGGTCGTTGTGG
>DNWZ01000153.1 GCA_003506095.1 Planctomycetaceae bacterium
TCATTACCGCGACGCTTTCCGCCGTGTCGAGTCTTCCTGTTACAATCAATCTTGGCTTCACGGGCACCGCAACTCTCGCCAGCGACTACACACGCACGGGAACACAGATCGTGATCGCGCCTGGACAAGCCACGGCCAGCGTGACCGTTACTGCGGTTCAAGATACCGTCGATGAAGTTGACGAAACGATCGTTGTTGACATCACCAGCATCATCAACGGCATTGTGGCCACGCCACAGCAAGCGATCGTCACAATCATCGATGATGATGCGCCGCTCGACTTCGGCGATGCCCCAGTGATCTATCCGGTGACGCTCGCTCAAGACGGCGCACGCCATATCGTCGGGACTCTGTTTTTGGGCAGCAGCATCAACGCCGAAACTGATGGCACGCCGAGCACTAATGCCGGCGGCGATGACGGCGATGACGGTGTCGTCCTCGTTTCCACGTTCTTCGCCAGCAACCAAGCGACGACTTCCAGTTTCGTCGTTTTTGCCTCTGGCGCCGGCAAACTCGATGGTTGGATCGACTTCAACGCCGACGGTGATTGGAACGACACCAGCGAACAGATCTTCAACTCGGTCGATGTGGTGACCGGGCGAAACATCCTTAACTTTACGATCCCCGCCGGCGCGGCCGTCGGTTCGACCGCTGCGCGTTTCCGGCTCAGCACCGCCGGAGGACTCGCCCCAACAGGTGAAGCGTCCGATGGCGAAGTCGAGGATTACATCGCCGCCTTCATCGCTCCGGCACCTGACGCGGTTTTAGAATTGGATCTGCCCAGCGGTCGCAACGCCGTCGTCGTCGAAGGTGACAACTTGGTCATCCGCCGTGACGGAGCCAAGGTTGTCGAAATCCCGTTTGCGAACTTCGGCACACTGAATCTGAACGGATCGAATCTCGACGACGTTTTCACGCTTGCCATCCTGGAATCTCTCGCCACGGAAAGATTGGTGATCGACGGCGGATTGGGCACGGATTTTTTGGAGCTGGTCGCAAGCGGCCAAACGATCGACTTGACCGACGCATCGATCATGGTGCGAGAGATTGAGGGGATCGACATCACGGGGACCGGCGACAACACGCTGGTGATCAGCATCGATAGCGTCAAAGCCGCTTCATCGACGACCGATACGTTGCGGGTGATCTCCAATGTGGGCGATACGATTGAATTCGGTGGCGGTTGGAAAGCCGAGCAGGCACGCTTTATTGATGGCCAATTCACACATGTGATCACCGAAACGGCCGCTGGCGGAACGGCTCGGGTGGAGGTTCAAAACGACCGATTCTTTCAAAATCCATTGAACCGCTTCGATGTTGATCGCAGTGGCAGGATTGAACCGCTGGACGCATTAAACGTCCTGATTGCGTTGCAGCAATTGCGGCAATTGGGAATGAGCGACCTACCGATACCGACCAATGACGGCGAGATCGCCACGTTTTATCCTGATGTTTCGGGTGACAGCCAATTAGAGCCGCTGGACGCATTGTTGGTTCTGATCACGATTGGGAGGATCAGTCGTGGCGAGGCACCGGAAGGTGAACGATTAGTGCCGCCGATGGAGAACAGTTCAATGCAGCTTCCACACGCGACGGAGCGTAAGTTGGTTGATGTCGCGATCACGGAGTTTGAAACCATCGATCCTATAGCGACATTCGAATTGGCGGATCTGCAAAAAGTACCCGAGTTCGACGTAGATGATTGGATGCAAAAGCTGGGGACAGAGAACCTGGTAGAAGAATCGGAGCAGTCACTCACATTAGCTTCCAAAGTCGCGGATCGCATCCCATCCCAACTCGACGCGTGAGTTTTGATGGTTACTTGGCCAGCAAGCGATTGAAAGTGCTGGTCAGTCGTTCGAGCGGGAACAGACAAAACGAATGCTCGCGACTGCCGAGCAGGCCGGCAATCACTTCGGACTGACGCACTTCGGGCAGGCGATCTTGTAAGCTTTGGCGATAGGATGCCAGTTCGTCTGACAACGCGGCATTGATCGCGGTGATTTGATCGTGCCACCGTTTCTTTTCCGCTGGTTCAGGCGGGGCGGCAATCAAGTCGTTTTTCGCTTGGCACAACTCGGCTGAAAGGGGGAATCGATCGGCGAACGTTTCGGGGGCGAAATGGGTGCGGCGGATTTCGATCCGTGTCGCGGCGACCGTGTCGGGTAAGTATGCAGCGTCCGCGTCTGGTGATGGTGTTAATGCTTTGGCGTCGACGGGCAACAAGGCGGTTGCCGAAACGACCATCAATTCTGGAGGCTCGATGCCGAAGTAACGCCGAGTGATCTCGTCGCCCAATTCGTCATACTTGGCGCCTCCGATCCCGTGGATGAAAAGATCGCTGAGGAACAGTCGCGCATACATTGTGGTCGCTAGCGCCCGTGGTCGCAGTTTGAACTTCGTACCCCATTGCGATAACAACTCGGCTGGTGAATCGGACGTGATTGGTAACGACAACTCGATCGAATGTTCACCACGGTCGCTGATATGAAGCTTGTCGCCCACAACGCGCGACCAAGCGCCACGTCGCTGGGGAGCGTTATCCGAGTAGATCCAAAACGGCACTTCGGTCCACTCGCCATCGACACCAAGATTCGGCACCGGGTGAGCCGTGCTGCGGATGCGGTTCGTTTTGCGATACTCGTTGGCAGTCGCGTTATAAATCGACTGGAACCGCGCCGCGTCGTGGATGACCGAAACCGCAAATGCGGCAAACGGTTCGCTGCGACAAACGACGGATAGCGGCAATTCCAGAGTTTGCAGTCCGATCTCGCCTTCGAGCGCGTGGCGAGCCTGTGCAAGGGCACAACTGACGTTCTCGCAACGTCCAGCGGCCTTTACTGCATAGGGCCAAAGCCGATCGATCAGCGGGCGGCCGACCAATGGCACAAGCGTCGATCGCACGTGATCGGCGAAGTGGTCGAAAGTGCCGCGATCACGGATGCGATTCTGTTCGTACGGCACTCCGCCAGCGGCCGAATCGTAAGCGACGATCGACCGCGTGATTTGTCCGGTCGCCGGATCGATTGTGGGCACACGAATCGATGAACTGGTGGCGACGTCGTTGTCGATGACCAGGTTGATCGCAACGGCGGGTCGTGAATCGCCGGTTCGGTTTACCGGTGCCGAAAGCCGTTTTGCGATTCCATCGATGGCAAAGTTTTTGAACCAAACGCCGGGATGAAACAGGGTCGGTTGGTGGCCAGCCATGATGATCGTCGCGGACGCATCGATGGCATCTGGGCGATCGACCGGTCGATAGTTGGTGGTGTAGCGAATCGCGTCGCGGACTAGGTCGTTACGTGCGGACTTTCGCAACGATTTAAAGTCGCGGTCGCAAAACGAAAGTCGCCAGCCGGTTTGCCGCTTGCGGTTCTCCCGCACCAGATCTGCAGCCGAGTCGAGCGACGGCAGGATCAACGCTTCGCCGTCACGTGCCGGCGCTCGATAGGGAGTGGATAGAGACAAAGTTTCGGGCCGAGTTCGATTAACCGAGTTTAGGTTGACAGGATGGCATCGCGCCGCTGGAATCGGCGGGCAAAAGCCCCGCCTGGGCGATCGCTTCATCCAGGACTCGATTGTAGTAGGTGAGTCGAGTCTCGGCGTGGTCTAAAGAACCGCCAAATGACCGATTCAAGTCGAGATAGATCAGCGGCACGGGGACTTCGATGATCCGCAGCCCCGCCGCAACGGCTTGAACCCATAACTGCAGCGGCATCGCATACCCGCTGTCGGTGATCGAAAGCTTGCGAATCGCCTCAGCCCGATAGGCCTTAAAGCCGCAAAAGGCGTCGGTCAAGTTCAAGCCGAGTCGCCGATTCAATTCGCCGGTGATTCGCCGATTAATGAACAATCGTTCCGGTGGCGGCGCATCGTCGCCCTCGTATTGCTTCAGATAGCGACTGCCCGAGACGATATCGGCCGACTTCGCCGCTTCGATAAACCGCGGGATCCGTTTGGGCTGGTGTTGGCCGTCGCAGTCGAGCGTCACAATGCCGTCAAATCCGCCATCCAAAGCGAACTGAAACGCCGATCGCAGCGCGGCTCCATAGCCTTGGTTTTCCGCGTGGCGAACCACCGTGATATCTTTGCGGCGATCCAAAACTTCGGCCGTGCCATCGGTCGAGCCATCGTCAACCACCAACACATGGTCAGCATAACGTTTGACTTCGTCCAAAATCGGATCGACGTAATCGACTTCGTTGTACACCGGCAACGCGGCCAGCCACTTCTCTCTTCCTGACATTCCAGACTAACCTCTGTCGCGGCGCAGCGACGATTGCGGTGTAAAAAGCTCGGGCTGGCGACCTGATCAGGTGCCTTAGCCCCTTGCGTCGCAGCGCTTCCGCGATCGACCCGGCATTGTAGGTTCACTTAGATGAAGGTCAATGTTTTGCCTAAGTGATCATGATTGTCCGAAGCGGATTGACGTCTGCACTGCTAGCAAAGACGTCACACTCGCTTCCCTTTGCCGCGATTGCAGCGTGCAAATCGCTGGCCAATTGCACCATCGCGAAGCGTTCGCTGGCAAAATGCCCGACCAGAACGAGGTCGATTCCGAGCGCTTCGGCTTCTAGGCAGGTGTGGAATGTCGCTTCGCCTGTGATCATCGCTTGGCATCCGCACGCTAAAGCCGCTTGAAGAAACGATCCGCCACTGCCGCAAGCGATCGCGACTTTCCAGATTTCTTGGCCGGAGCCAACGACGCGAACGTCCGTCGCAGCACAAACCCTGGCCGCTGAACGGGCAAGCTGGTCGAGCGTCAAAGGGCCAGGAAGCATCGCCCACCGACCGCTGCCAACGCCAACTTCTATGGCGGTAGCACTGTCGGTATCGGTTTGGCCGCCCGCTCGATCTGCGGGAACCAATGGCCCGCTGGTCGCCGCCCCGAGGCCGCTGGCCCAAGCCTGGTTGATGCCGCTGGCCGCCGAATCGAAAGCGGTGTGGGCACTGTAGACCGCGATTTCCGCGGCGATCAAGCTCAACAACATCGCACCGACGGTCGAGTCGGTGGTGATTTTCGCTAGCGGCTTGAAGGGCAACGGGTGATGCGTGATCACCAAGTCGACTCGCTGACGGACGGCTTCTTCGACCACAACGGGGGTGATCGTCAGGCAGGTCATAATGCGGGCCGCTGTGGCACCGCGATCACCGACCAGCAACCCGACGTTATCCCAGCCTTCGGCCAAACGCAGCGGAGCCACGTCGGCCAAGATGTCACAAACTTCGCCGACGTTCATTCGCGGGGCCCGAGTGGCAATTACGGCAACGGAAGGTTACTTCGGCGCAAGCATGCAGATCATACGACGACCATNNTGTTGCTGCGGAGCCGTTTCGACTTTCCCGACATCGCCGAGAATCTCGATGACCGATTCCATCACCTTGCGACCTTCTTCGATGTGTGCCATTTCGCGACCGCGAAACAACACACTGACTTGAACCTTGTCGCGGTGCTGCAGGAACTTCTCGGCCTGGCGGACCTTGGTTCGGATATCTTCGTCGCCCGTTTTGGGACGAAGCCGAATTTCCTTGGTTTTCGTCTGCGGCGTGTGGTTGCTGTTTTTCTTTTTGTTTTTGTCGTACTTAAACTTGCCGTAATCCATGATCCGGCAAACGGGAGGCCGCTCGTTCGGAGCCACCTCAACCAAGTCCAACCCGGCTTCGCGAGCCCGAGCCAACGCTTCCTCAGTGGGGATAATCCCTAACTGCTCACCCTCTTCACTAACGACACGAATCGGTGTGATTCGGATTTGAGAATTAATGCGCGTCGAATCGCGCTGCTCCGGTTGGAAGCTTCGTCGTGCCAATGCCACCAAAAACAACAACCTCTGCCAGGCAGGTAACCTGGATCAAAAAAGGTACCAGTAACAGACGACTGGAGCCGCAGGAACAACCTCTTTTGCCAGCCGCTAAGCTTGGTAGTGGAGAGGGAACTGCTGTTTACTGGGGCCCGAATTACTCCTGCCGCAACACACGGTGAGTTTTCGCCTATTTAGTTATTGCAAGTATTGAGCGGGAAACACCCTCGCGTCAACTGAGTTTTTCGGAAAATCCGTATTTAAACGCCTATTTTGCCATTTCCGGGGGCACATTGCTGACAATCGACCGCCCGAGGGTGGTTTCGTTGTGGCGTTTTGTGATGTTCTATTGAATCTTAACTTCCGGAATCGCCAGTAAACGTTTCGATTCCTCCAGCAAGAAGTCGATCTTATTGAATGGCTCGTGCCCGATGTCTTGCCAGCGGACTTGTCCGTTGGTGTCGATCAGGAATGTGCCGTGCAGCGGTTGCGATTCGAAATCGTCCCAGCAGCGAAACGCTTTGAAAGCTTGCTTTTCAGGATCGGCCATGATCGTGATTGGTAATTCGCTGCCATAACCTGCAATCCCTTTTTGCAATTCTTCCAAGGTCTCGGTGCTGATGGCGAGCACTTCGATTCCAGCCTCTTTCAAGGCCGCGACTTGTGGGTTAATCGCCTTGAGCTGTTCGACGCAGTGAAGACAGCCAAAACCTAAATAGAAGACGATAATCTTGGCTTTGCCCTGATAAGCGTCGTCAGTGACTTTGTTGTCGTCAGCGGTCTGTACCTGCCACTGCGGTGATGTGTAAGGCGCCCAGACGGCCGGGCCGAGCGAATCGAGTTCGGGACGTTGTCCAATGTCGCCGGCGGGTTCCGGGGTGATTCGCCAATCCTCAGGGGCCCCGGCTTTTTCGACAACGGGTTTGATCCGCGTGAGCAGCGGTGTTGCCAGATCCGCTGTGCCACCGACTTTGCGGAGCGTTTCAAAATGTTTGACGGCGTCGTCTTTCCGATCCGCCTTCCAGAGTTGATCAATCAGGATTGCTAGTGGCCGTACTTGCGCAGGGCGACTGGCAAGCAGCTTTTCTAATTTTTCGATCGCCCCGGCGTGATCTCCCGCTTGGCCGATCCAGGACGCCGCAAGCACGTCTTCAATGCCGCTGGCCCTGTCGATCGCCAACTTGGCTTGAGTGGCGTCTTTCGCAGCGACCGCAGCGGCGGCATCGCACTTGGCGAGATGGCCTTTCAGCTCTTTTAACTTCGTTTTTGCCTTGCCGAGTTCGTCGGTTCGCTTGTCCGCCTTGCGATCTTCGGCCTTCACCGCTTCGAGTCCTTCTTCGAGATCCAGGATTTGCGACTCCATTTGGATACGCAGCCGTTCAAGCGGACGCACGGTTCGTGCCGCTTCTTCTTTGGACCCTGTCAAGTGATAAGCGACCGTCAACCAAGCGAGTCGTTCGTGTTGTGTTTCCTCTTCGTGGGTCGGGTCGAAGAATGGGCCGTTGGCTTCGGTGATCAGTTGGTCCCACAATTCGTATTCGGTCAACGTTTGTATTAATCGAATGCGACCATAACGATAGCTGCCCCGTTTGCTGTGGCTGTTGTATTCAGGGTGCCGTGGCATCGCGATCAGATTTTTGCTTTGGACGATCGCGTCGTTGACATGACCGAGAAACAACAGATTGCGAACCAACCATTCATTATTATGAGAAAAATTATGAATTTGATCGGGCATCAGTCGCGTTTGCACCATATGCGCATGGTCGGCCCGGGCGGATGCTTCTTGTTGCCAGACCGCGTCGTGATAACGATTGAGTTTTGAATAGATATGGCCCGGCATGTGCCACATGTGTGCGATGCCAGGCAAGGATTGGCCGCAAAGTGCTGCCGATTCCAATGCGTTTTTTGGCTTCGGCCCATCCCACAAATGAATGCGATAATGATGCGCCGGATGGAGCGGGTTGATGGCAAAGACTTCGCTCATCAAAGCGTTGACAGCATGGTTGCTGATGATGGGGACTTCTTTGCGTCCCATCCACATGCGTAGCGCTAACAACGCACGGGCTTCGACATCCTCCGGGAACTCGTCGACCAGTTTCTCAAGCTCTTCAATGTATTGTTTCTCGCGTTTGACCTTATGGTCCTTCGGCGGCTTCTCAGGTTTTGTGAGATAATTTGATAACGCGTCGATATACATCTGCTCGCGTCGCGTGGCCGCGTCACGGCGCTTCACAGCTTCGGCGATAAAGTCTCTTGCCCTGGATTCATTGTTTGCGTTGGCCAGGGCCATGCCCCAATAGGCGATCGCCAAATCGGGCTCCAGCATCGCCGCTTGCCGAAACGAACGCTCGGCTTCGAGGTACCAGAATCCGTGCAGTGCAGCGACACCTTGGTTGATGAAAGCCTGCGTTTTTTGATCCTTGGCAGAAGTCTTGAGGTCGACGTTCCCCATGCCCGGCAGCAGAACGGCCGCTTGTCGAGGTCCGGCATTGAACGCTTCGCCGTGATAGCTGTGGCCCGCAGGCGTGTCGCCGGACGCTTCTTCCGTCGGCGTCTCTGCGGTCGATTCGACTGCCCGTGCCAATGGCTCGGTGCATGCGATGATCGCCGCCGCAACAAGAAGGATCCGAACGAAGGGGGAGCACGGTGGACGAAAGCCCAAACTGTGGCAGTTCATGAAAATCGTTTGAATGGTGGGTCAGAGGCGGGGCCGATTGGATCCACATCATAGCGTCAACCAACCCAGCGGTCAGGAAATTGCACCCAGCCACCCGACCGATTCTACCACTCCGACCGAATTACCGATTTATTTGCAATCTTTGCAGTGACCACGCAACAGGATCTCGGTGATCTCACCGACAGTATCGCTTTGCTTGCGACTGCCAGCGGTCAATTGCACGTCGTCCATGCAGGTAACGCTGCCGCAATCGACACAAACGAAGTGCGGATGCCCCTGCTTGTGGCGATGGTTCAGGTCAATCGCTTCGAACCGCCAAACGTGGTCGCCAAGTTCCGTTCGCCGCAACAGCCCGCCATTGGTCAAGTCATTTAAGTTTCGAAACGCAGTTGCCTTGTCGAAACCGCCTGCGGCAAGCCGATCGGCAAGCTCGGCATGTGTCATCGGGGATTTGGATGCACGCAATTCCAGCAGCGTTGCGATCCGCGCTGGGGTAGCACGGAAACCGGCGCCGCGGATGTCTTGGCGCGCTCTCTCCAGATCAGTCTCAGGGACCTGGCTCGGGACCACGCCCATTGCTTCCGGATCCGTTTCGTCAACAGCCATTTTGATAGCCACCGCGGCTTGTATCGCAACACTCATTAAAAAACATCCACCCAGGTTAATCGATGGAAATCATTGAATCAGTTGGACAGGTCCGTGATTGTCGCAATGATTGCCATGCGGGTGGTGCAGATGACCGTCGACAAGATAATCGATATGGTCGCCATGAGGAACTGGCTGGTGACCGCAACCGGGGCCGTGAACGTGCCCGCTGTCGTGCCCCGTGCAGACGTGGCCAGAAGTGCACCCGTCTGGATTGATTGCCGAAACGTCCAGCGAATGCTCTTCGACAGTGCCGTCGGCATTCATGTGGTGCAAATGGCCATCGTGCAGGTAATCGACGTGGTCTTCATGCTTGACGGCCGTGTGTCCGCAATTGGGGCCGTGCTGGTGATCGTGGTTTTCATGGATGTGAGTCATCGAATCGTTCCTTAAGGTCAAAGGGTTGAATCCAAAGTCAAAACGTTGCGTCGGTAAATCGGTGCAGGTTCAATCGCAATCGCGACACGCCTGCGTGGATTGGTCGGGTGAGGACTGTTCCAGTGCGTGCAGCAACCCATTGGTCACCAGTCGCGAAATGTGGGCGTCTGCCAGAGCATAGTAAATGTGTTTTCCATCGCGTCGCGAACGCACCACCCGCTCGGATTTCAGCAGTCGCAGTCGCTGTGAAATTGCCGGCATGTTGTCGTCCAGAACAACGCAAAGCTCCGATACACATCGCTCCGAAGCCTCAAGAACCATCAAAATTCGCAATCGCTGAGGGTCGCCCAACGCTCGAAAGATCGCCGCAGCCCGCTCGCAGGCGGTTGCATCAATCGCTGCCGCACCGCCCGCGTGCTCGTGCGCCGCACAAGTCGCTTCGCTGTCCGCCATCGATTCGCCGTTTTTTGATTCAGTGGCCAAGGTCAACGTCTTCAGAGAAAGACACTTAAACATTTAATTGGTTGTTTAAGTGTAGTTTTTGATAAATAGTTTGTCAAGGCAATCAGGTGAAATCGGCTGCTGACGCGCATTTGCATGCGATGTGCAATAGCTTAGGATGACGGGGCGGCGCGGTGACGGCGGCGATGTATTTTGATAACACAACACCTTGGACAAAGCGGGCTAGTGCTCGCGATTTGTTTTCACTACCAGGACGATGGTTTTTATGTCGATTGCCGGACTGCTAGCCGTCTACTGTGTGCTGATCGCGATGGCGTCGGTCGGGGGCGGATGGCTACCTGCGATGCTGCGAATGACGCATTTGCGAACGCAAATGTTGATGAGTTTTGTCGCCGGGCTGATGCTTGGCATCGCAACCTTGCACTTGTTGCCGCATGCGATGGAATCGCTCGGTTCCACCAGTCGTACTGGTGCGGCGACTTTGGTCGGGGTGATCGCGATGTTTTTGTTGCTGCGGGCGTTTCATGTTCATACGCATGATGTTCCCGTCGCAATCGTGCCGGTGGCGACGATCGCTACAACGGACAGCCAAGCGCTGTCAGATCAATGCGAACATGGCCCTATTCACAGCCATTCGGATGGTGGTTCGTCACCCAAACCAGTGCGCGGACTCGGCTGGATGGGAATGCTGTTCGGCCTAGGGCTTCATACTATTATGGATGGCGTTGCACTGGGCGCCAGTGTCGCGGCGGACGTTGGTCACGGCGCGTGGTTGGGGTTAGCGGGCCTGGGCACATTTCTTGCCGTGGCGCTGCACAAACCGCTGGACGCTTTTTCGATCAGCTCCGTGATGGCAAGCAGCGGTTGGTCGCCAACGCAGCGGATGTTGGTCAATTTTGCCTTTTCGCTTTGTTGCCCCATCGGCGCCGGACTGTTTTATTTTGGGGCGACACAGCTGCAAGTTGGCCCGTCGGTGCTCGGTTACGGCCTAGCGCTTTCGGCCGGATTCTTTATCTGCATCGCGCTGGCAGACTTGTTGCCCGAAGTTCACTTCCACGACCACGATCGCGGCAAGTTGACCGTCGCGCTGCTGGTCGGTATCTCGCTGGCCGTTGGGATCGAAAACCTGCCTGGCCATTCTCATAACCATGACCACGATCATCTGCACGATCATCTGCACGATCATGGCAGGGTCACGGTTACCGAGTCGCTATCGCCCGCAGACAGATTCCGCGCGCGTATCCGTTCGGAATCATCTGGCCATCACGGCCATGATCATCACGGCCACAATCACTAAAGATTCTTAAGCAGTGACCCTCTTGATCGCTTCACGCAAAGTCTTGTCGATCTGAGGGTCGCTGAAGGCAACGCTAACTTCATAACCGCCATTCGGATATTCGCTGGCGACTGGAATGTACCAGGAGCCTCCGTCACCATATGCAGCGGTCGCCAAAAACTCACCACCAAACATTTCCTGCGCCGCCAGTTGATATTCGATAAACGATTCCGCCGGCAGATGCAACATTCCTGCGCCGTTGATCCGCAAGTGGCTGATCGTGATTGGCAGACCCGACTGCAGTCGCTTCAACCAAGCGAGTTGGTATGCCGGGCGATTGCGGTTAACGACGGATTGCGAGGGGTCGGAGATTTGCCGCTGGATTGCTTCGGCTGACAACGCTGAATTGGGCAGCGGCAACACATCGACGGTCGACCAAGCCACGCGATCGACCGCAACGGGACGCATCTGCTGCAAGTTATTGAGCAGTGGAGCGTGAATCCGATCGGCTAGCACTTGACGCATTTCCGGCGAGCCGTTGTTGTATTTTCCGGCTGTGATATTGCCCGCACATCCCGTGAAATAAAGATGGCAAGTGTCGGGTTCATTGGCCTGCAATCGTTTTCGGGCCAGTCCCACAAAATCACTGCTCACGCGACCGTCGCCGTAGTAGCTCATCGGATGGGTCGCATAATAATGACAAGCGGCCAGTCGTTTTTCTCCATCATAAAACGCGATCGACTTTGCCCACGGATCGATCAATCCTTCGGGCAAAGCCCGCAGCGTTTCGTCGCGACAACTGCTGCCACGCATCGCCAGCACCTTCCCCGATTCATCCCGAGAAACGCGTCGATTCGAAGCGACCTGCTGAACCTTGGTTTGATGCCAAGCGACATGAGTAACCGGACGAAAATGATTGAGCGATTGGGTCACCGCCGCCTTGGCTCGATCCAAACACTCTTCAAAGAACGCTACGTTGACAATCTCTGGCAGGTCGCCTTCCGCCGCGACGATGGCTTGTGCATCCAAGCAGGCGAACGGCGCGTTGTGCTGATGGACGCACTGAACGGCAACGCGATCGGGCGTCGTGCCAGCGGCTTGGGCGAGTGATTGTCGCCATCGAACGTGAGCGCTGTTGAGCAGGCCCGTCCAATCCACCGCGCAAATCACAATCGGATCGCCGCACCCCTGCAGAACAAATCCGATCGCTTCTAAGTCGTCATCGGTGGCGACGACAGGCTTGATCCAACCGCCGCACAGAGAGTGGCCCACCGGAGGCGTGACGTTGAAGCGGAACGAAGTCAATCGCAACTTACCTAGGTCCGTCGACTGATCTGCTCGTGCCGACTGGGCCAGCAGTGCAAAGGCTGCCGCAGAACCGCCTGCGGCAAGGAACGAACGGTTGAAATTGCGGCGAGTGAGTTGATTCATCAGGTTAAACCAGGCGGGGCGAATCGAAGTTTGGCGAGATTCCCAGTTTAACATGCCGCAAAGCACAAGGTTGCAATGCTGGAAAGCAATGCCGATGGCCCTGGGGGGGCATGTGTGACCTGACGAATCACTGTCAAAAAGCATTTCTGTGCAAATTGACTTCGCCGCCGGGATGCGTCACACCGGCCAACCTATTAGCAATAGGTACGCGATTTCCAGCGCGAAAGTTTAACGCCCCATCTTTGTCGGATGATTCGATTATGCCTGCCATTCTGAATGACCTGTTGATGCTCGTTTTGGCCACTGCGGTAGGTGGGTTCATCGGCTGTTTCTATCGCCAGAAGCCTTCGCCCAATGCGTCGCCGGCAAACACGGCTGAGCCCAACAACCCCGCTCAGGCAAGCACAGTGGATGAGCCGCGAGAATTCTTAATGTCGGTTCAACAAGTGGCACGGAACGTCGCCTCCAGGGTCGGTGATCACAGCAAGCAGGTGCGACAGTTCAACACCGACTTGCGCGACAAAGGTTGCGACGTTGCAATGGTGCTGGCCAAACTGATTCATGCTAATGAATCAATGGCCGAGCAACTTTCCGACGCTCAATCGAGGCTAAAGAATCAGGCTACGATGATTGACTTGCATATCGCTGAATCACGCATCGATGCACTAACAGGGTTGGCGAACCGGCGTGCTTTCAATGACGAATTATTGAATCATCTATCGCAATTTGAACAACACGGGACGTCGGTGTCGCTATTGATGCTGGATATCGATTACTTCAAAAAATTGAATGATATTCATGGGCACCTCGTCGGTGATGATGTGCTGATGTCAGTCGGTCGAACCATCACACAGCACATTCGTAGCGGCGATCTGGCGTCCAGGTATGGTGGTGAGGAGTTTGCTGTGATCCTTCCACGCACGACAGTTGACCAGGCGCGGGTTATCGCCGAACGCTTGCGAGAATCGGTATCGCAGGCCATCTGCAGCATCAGCAATCAATCGATTCGTATAACCGCAAGCGCAGGTCTTTCGCAATTACTGCCAGGCGATTCCGCAAAGACATGGTTGCATCGTGCCGACGAAGCACTTTATTTTTCAAAAGATTCCGGACGAGATTGTGGCCACTGGAATGATGGCAGAACATTTTGGCCATTTATTCAAACTCAGCGCCCGATCGTTTCCTCATTCAGCCACACCAGTATCGAAGCGGCGAAGCTGTCCAGCGATTCCGGGTTAACGACAGTCGACAGCGAAGATTTGCTAGACCCGACTACCCAATTGTTGTCGACCGATGCCTTTAACAAATACTTTGCCAGTGGTTTGGCAGAAAGTCGTCGGACGGGCGTTGCATTGTCGGTGATTATGATTCGCGTCGACCGTTACAGTGAGTTCTCGGATCGATACGGCGTCAACAGTGATGGATTGGTGTTGCGAATCATCGGTCGCCTGCTCAGTTCTTCGGTCCGATCGTCCGACTATGTTGCCCGTTATGGCAACGACTCGTTCGCGATCATATTACCCAAAGCGAACCTAACCAATGCGACACAAGTGGCAGAGCGTGTCCGCGCCGGTGTCCAAAGGTTGACAATCACGCTCGCCAAAGACGAACTGAACTTCACGATCAGCATCGGAGCAGGTGAAGAGCGTGGCAGCGACGGATCGCCGCCCTTGATCGACCGAGTTAAAAGAGCCGTGGCAATTGCCGCCAGTCGAGGAGGCAATCAAATCGTGGCTAGTGATGGAGAAAGCTTCGACCGCGTTAACCTGGACACGCCCCACGATTCATTGGGGGTGGATGACGCCTATCCCAAGAAAAATCCACCAAACCAGCCCACGGTCCACACCCTGGCGACCCACGCATCCCGCATCGCACCGATGCATTCCGCCTGCTTATAAAAAATAGACGTCCTATCCCAAAAGGGGCTGGAAGCTTTGGCGGCGAGGCGTTTTCGCAATTCCTTTGGAAAACGGAACCTCTCTACCGACAGCCCGTCAGGACAAATGCACAGGTATCACGAGTCGATGTGGCACAGGCCTCTGCGGCTCGCGGGCTAAACATCGTTAATTCCCGCTTTTTGCACCAAAGCGGGGGGCGAGATTGGCATTGTTGGGAACTCTGCATCCGATTAACCTTTGAAAAAATATAATCTTTCTTGCAGAAATAGTTTGTTTTTCGCCCCGCTTCATGGATGTGGGTTCCTCAGCCCGGGACACTTGAAGGTGTTCTAGTCTCGGATACGGCTGGCGAATCGCTTGGAGAATCACGGATGACGCCAGCTAATCGATTCGCAATCGCCAATCCGTCTGTCCATACACAGGCTCAATCGATCATTCGAGCATTCGCCGTGTTGGTGATCGGTTGGATCGCATTGGCCTGCGATAACGTTGACGCCCAGACCGATTCGACACCGGTTCCCGTCTATCGGATCTCCGACAGTGAAGCAGGCAATGGCGTCACACCCGTACAACGCAAGATGGTTCACCCCCAGCCATCCAGCGGTGTACAAAGCGGGATTGCAGGGCCAATTCCAGGTTATCACGAATCAGCCGGACGATACCACACAGCGCCGGTTCGGCGCTCCGGAACTAAGAATCCATCGGATCCGCCGGGTGACCCGTGGGAATTGGCCCGCCGACTCGGAATTGCCGACAACGCTTCGTATCCGATACCCGATGCGGTTCGCCATGAAGATTGGACCCGCCAGTCCGCCGCCGATGCCATTCGCAAAAGTGAGAGTTGTATTCATTGCCATACCGATGTTGGCAACATGCACCCACCCAATACGATCAATATCGGCTGCGTGGATTGTCACGGCGGCAATGCACAGGCTTACACAATCGAGCACTCACACGTCGCTCCGCGATTTCCACCGGCTTGGAAGGGAGCGGGAAATCCCGAACGAAGTTATACGCTGCTCAATCATGAATCGCCCGAGTTCGTTCGGTTCATGAACCCAGGCGACTTACGCGTTGCCCACATCGCTTGTGGTCAATGCCACGCTCAAGAAGTCTTGCAGATGCGCAAGAGCATGATGACCCATGGAGGAATGTTGTGGGGCGCCGCGCTTTATAACAATGGAGCCACCCCATCGAAGTGGACGCTTTACGGCGAGTCTTATTCGATGATTGGAAATCCTCAAAGGTTGCAAACCGTTCCGCCGCCCTCCGCTGATGAGATTCGGAATAAGGGTGTCCTGCCCTTTCTCGATCCCTTGCCGCCCTATCAAGTCAGCCAACCAGGCAATGTGCTAAGAATCTTTGAACGCGGCGGACGTTTTTTACCCGAAATCGGCATTCCCGAACCGCTTGAGGAACCGGGGCGTCCGCGTGAACGGTTAAGCCTTCGCGGGCTAGGTACCGACAATCGGACCGATCCTGTATTCATCGGTTTGCAAAAAACGCGATTGCTCGATCCCACCTTGAATTTCCTTGGTACGAACGACCACCCCGGTGACTATCGCAGCAGTGGATGCAGCGCCTGTCACGTCCTTTATGCCAACGACCGCAGCCCCATTTCCAGCGGATTCATTGCTAAATATGGCAATCGCGGTAAGGCCGCAGCGGAACCGGATGAGTGGGTCAAAACCGTTGATCCGATGATCCGCAAAGACCAGTCGGGGCATCCGATTCAACATAAGTTTGAACTGCGAATGCCGACCAGTCAGTGTATGGTTTGCCACATCCATCCAGGCACCAATGTTCTCAACAGCTATCTCGGTTATATGTGGTGGGATAACGAAACCGACGGCCAATTTATGTACCCCAAAAAGCAGCGAGAGCTTACGGCGGAGCAATACATTGCGGCGACCAGTCGTAACCCTGAAGAAGCGGCCGCTCGAGGACTGTGGTCCGATCCCGAGTTTCTGGCAAACGTGACGGACTTAAATACCAGCTTGCAACACACTCAATTCGCCGATTTCCACGGCCACGGTTGGGTTTACCGAGCCGTATTCAAAAAGGACCGAACCGGAAAGCTGCTCGATTGGCGCGGCACTCCGGTCGAAGAGCCGAAAACCGAAGACTTGGTACGTGCTGTCGCGCCACCGACACCCGACGAGCAGATCCATGGGAAACATCGCGACGACACTCCGGTCCACCTGATGGACATTCATATGGAACGCGGCATGCACTGCGTCGATTGCCACTTCTATCAAGACGGCCACGGCGATACCAAGCTGTATGGTGAAGTGCGTGCGGCGATCGAAATTCAGTGCATCGACTGTCACGGCACGTCCGAGCAAACGATAGTCGAATCGCTCGACAAACAGCTTGCTGCTGGTCAACCTTTGAAGATGCCTACCAGCGGGCCAGCCGCTGCGCCCAATGGAACCAATCTGCTCGCCCTGCGCACCGCATTTGGTAAACCCAGATTCGAAGTTGTCCAGCGACCCGGGGGCAAACCGAAACTCATTCAACGTTCTAACGTCGAACCCGACCTCGTTTGGGAGCTCAAACAAACCGCCGACACGATTCGCCCAGATTCAGAACATTATAACGCTCGCAGTCACGCCGCAAAAACGGCTAGGCTCGGCAGCGACGGGCGAGTTGAGTGGGGCGGAACGACCCCCGAGGATTTCGCTCGTTGTGCGCACCGCAATGATAATATGTCGTGCATTGCCTGCCACAGCAGTTGGAACCCAAGCTGTTTCGGATGCCATTTGCCGCAAAAGGCAAACATCAAATCGCCCGAACTACACAATCTGGGTGACGTCACCCGCAACCGCACATCTTATAACTTCCAGACTTTACGTGACGATGTTTATATGCTGGCGCGGGATGGAAATGTTACGGGAAACAAAATTGGCCCCGCTCGGTCCAGTTGCGCCATTCATGTGACCAGCTATAATTCTAAGCGAGAATCGATCTACTCGCAGCAACAAACCATATCGTCCGATGGACTGTCTGGAATTGCCTTCAGCACCAACGTCCCCCACACGGTACGCGGAGGCGCGGGGTGGGACCAAGAAATGGACCACACGCTGTCTGGTGTTCGGGAAACCAAGTCTTGTACCGATTGCCATCCGTCATCATCGGGTGACAACAATGCCACGATGGCTCAATTGGTGATGCAAGGGACCGGCTATACAAACTTTATTGGCAAGTACTGTTATGTCGCAGCAGGTGAGCACGGTTTCGAAGCGATAGTGGTCACCGAAACTTCCGAACCGCAAGCGGTTATCGGCAGCACGTTGCACGAGATCGCTTATCCCGACAACTACAAACACCACGTCGAAAATGAACGTAAGCTAGAACATAGCCACGAGCACCCCGGGCGAGACATTCTGGAGACGGTTTTACCACGATTCCGCAAGCCGGAAATTTTGGATTTGCAGCATCGCGGCGAGTACATTTACGCCGCATGTGGTGACGGCGGATTGCGAGTATTCGACATCGCGTTCATTGATCACAAAGCATTCAGTGAACGCATTACAACGGCGCCGGTTTCGCCACTGGGCCAGCGGCTTTATGTTCGTACAAAATATGCCCAAGCCGTCGCAGCTCCGACGACGATTGTTCCCGACCCCACCCGCAAGCAATCCCCTGAAAACGAAGAACCTGCGATCCATCCGATGTATGCGTATATTTATGTCGCGGATAAGTACGAAGGATTGATTTTGGTGGGTGCTGGAACCTTGTTGGACGGCAATCCGCTCAATAACTTCCTTGAACGTGCCGCCACATTTAACCCCGATGGAATTCTCTGTGGTGCCCGTTCGATCCATTTCCACGGAACCTATGCCTA
>DNWZ01000808.1 GCA_003506095.1 Planctomycetaceae bacterium
GCCGATCCGACCGCGCCGGACTACATTAAACAATTGATCGACTGGGGCGCCGGGCCCCGCGCCGGTCAAAACCTAATTGCCGCCGGCAAAGCACTCGCCGCAATGGACGGCCGCTTCGCCGTCGATCCCGCCGACGTTCGCAAAATCGCCATCCCGGTGCTGCGTCACCGCATCGCCGCAAACTTCCAAGCTCAAGCCGAAGGGATGTCGACCGACGATATCATCAACCGTTTGGTCAAAGACATTCCTGTCCCAAAAGCCGAAAAGATGGAGTCATGACACAAGACATACGACGCGGAACACGAATTATATGGATTGGCGTCATCGTGCTGATCGTCCTAAGACAAGACTTATGGTTTTGGAATGACCCCTCGCTCGTTTTTGGGATTCTGCCAGTCGGATTAGCATGGCAAATCGCCATTTCGATCGCCGCAGCAATCCTTTGGATCATCGCGACCAAAATCGCTTGGCCAGCCGATGAGATGCAGGAGGAACCGCGATGACCAGCCATCCCGGTCTGCCACAATTGATCGTGATTGTCGCCTATCTAGGGCTGCTACTGCTTTTAGCCGTTTTTAGCAACCTGAAACTAAAACGCACTCGGGCCGATTATCAACTCGCCAGCCATTCGATCGGCCCGGTCTTACTACTATTGAGCCTGTTCGGCACCACGATGACCGGCTTTGCGCTTGTTGGCAGCAGTGGCGAAGCGTTCCGCTCGGGCATCGGCGTTTATGGGATGCTGGCCAGCAGCAGTGGGATCATCCATTCGCTCTGTTTCTTCACCGTCGGGCTGCGAGTTTATCAGCTTGCCAAACGACACGGCTATGCAACCCAGATCGCATTTTTCCGCGACCGATTAGAAAGTGACCGGATCGGCCTGCTGTTGTTTCCTGTCCTGGTCGGTTTATCGATTCCTTATATCTTGGTCGGCATCATCAGTGCCGGTGGGATTGTCCAACAGCTTACCGCCGGCTTATGGATCGATGGTCCGATGGGCTTTGCCAACGATGGACCGTATCGTGGCGGTGTACCTTCGTGGTTGGGCGCCGGCGTCATCTGCAGCGTCGTATTGATTTATGTTTTTTTCGGTGGGATGCGAGGAACCGCCTGGGCCAATGCCTTTCAAACACTCGTCTTCATGATTTTAGGCATGGTCACTTTTGTGATCATCGTCAACAAACTTGGCGGCAGCGCCGACTTGGTCGCGAACATGAGACGTCTGGCCGCGGAATTACCCGAGTCGGTATCGACGCGTCAGGGAATGAAGCCATCACTATTCTTGATGTATCTGCTGATCCCGTTATCCGTCGGTATGTTCCCGCATGTGTTCCAGCATTGGTTGACCGCACGTCGGGCCAGCACGTTTAAGCTGCCCGTGGTTGCTCACCCAATTTTCATTCTGATCGTTTGGTTGCCATGTGTTTTGCTGGGCGCTTGGGCCACCACGCCATTACTAGCCGAAGCTGTTCAAGTCGCTTGGACAGCGAAAGGATTCGACACGCCGCCGCCGTCGATCCCGGCAAACCCGAATTACATTTTGCCTTATATGGTAAAAACCTTAACACCACCGTTGCTGGGTGGTTTCCTCGCCGCAGGGATCTTAGCGGCGATCATGTCATCGCTGGACAGCCAATTCTTATGCCTAGGCACGATCTTTAATAACGACATCGTTGTCCACTATCGAGGCCAAGATAAAGTCAGCGATACGCAACAAGTCGTCGTGACTCGCAGTTTTGTAATTGCGATCGTTCTCGTCTGTTATGCCATTTACCTACTCACGGCAGCGAAAGCGGCCAGCGTATTCGCTTTGGGCGTATGGTGTTTCAGCGGTTTTGCGGCGCTATTTCCGATTGTGTTCGCTGCACTCTATTGGAAACGTCTTTCCAAAGCCGGAGCCTACTCAGGCATATCCGCAGCCATCACAAGCTGGACGATACTATTCTACTATGCCTGGACGAACCCCAACGGCGGCATAGGTGATTTCATGGTCACTACAAACTTCTTTGGCCACGCGATCCAGTGGATGCCAGTGGTGATCATGTTTGCCAGTTCCACGCTCACCACGATCGCAATCTCACTGATTACCCCGCCTCCAAGCCCCGCAACAATTGAAAAGTTCTTCAGCGAATAAGAAAGTGGAGTAGTCTTCCCAGCCTATGCCACGTTTCTCAACACCACCTCGATTCTCTCCAGATCCATCGGGTCCACCACACTGCTTCGCGCCTGATTCGCAATTTTACAAACCTGGCGTTTCAGCGCCTCGCGTCGATCGATCGCGTCAACCTGCGAACCGATCGTTTCGATCGCCTGCAACATCGCGATCAACACCGCCACATTTCCGCTGGCATTTTGTCGAATCTGGTCAAAAGCCCCCTCCAGCAAACCCGCAAACGTCACCCCATGCGCGATCACCCGCAATTCACCCTCTTTAAATCGATACGGCGACTCGAACTGCCGTGACGCTAATTGTGTCATCAACATGCACAGGTAATGCACACACGTTACCGCCGTTGTCGTATCATTAATCCCACTGGACAACGCCTTCAGCGCCACATCCACAATCTGTCGAATCCCAAAGCCTGCATCCTGCAACAGCGTCCGTTGATGGCCGATTGTAAACACATCATTCAGCGCATCGCTCACTTCGTCAGACACGCCTGTATCCTGAGCAATCAGCAGCAGATCGGTCCCTTGCACAACAAAACTGCCGACCATCGGCACCACGCGAACAACCGTCTTCTGCTCGACCGCAATCCTCATCAACGTCTCGCCATCAATACTTTGGATAAACCCTGAACAGCGACACGCGACGCGCTGCCATGCAACGATTTGCCGTTCAAGCAATTCACCAACCTCTTCGTTATGATGATGCCCATGACCGATCTCAGCCGGAAACAAACGATCAATCGCTTGGCGAGTCTCATCTGCAGCCGACTTGATGATGCTCTCGGCCTGAATCGATGCGGCGATATGATGGATAAAAAAGATAAAACAACCGATACCGACGATCGCCAGCAACACCGCAACAAGCACAGCCAAAGACGGCACGAACGGCGAATCACCACTGCGAACCGTTCGTAAAACAATCAGGCAATAGACATAAATACCGACGAAGGTCCCCAAGACCGTTTGATTAGCGCGGTCTCGCATAAAGTTTCGCAAGATCCGCGATGTATACTGGCTTGATGCCAGCGACAAAGCCACGATGGTGATGGAAAATGCAACGCCTGCTACCGTGATCATCGACGTTGCAATCGCTGACAACATCTCACGCGAGCCTTCTGCTCCCGCGCCAAAAACCCGAGGCAATGCTTCACGCAAACCGTTGTGGTCGATCGACGCATCGATCGTAACCAGAGAAAGGGCCAAAACGATCGCCACGATCAACAACAACGACGGCAAGAACCAGAGGCTAGTCCGCAGCGTCTCCCAAACCAAACCAACCAGCAGATTTTTAATCCGATGCATCCAAAGCCCAGGATACTTGGCCAAAAAGCGAAAGAGACAAACGCAGCCAACTAGCGGAGCAAACTTCATGCCATCCTAAAGTTGACACGACATTGAAGACGCTGGCCACCGAAATTGCTTCAGTGCCGTTGCCGTCAGTGACTCGCCAGCGGATAATTCGGTTCGGTCGCTGCGATTAACGAGATTCGGGGTGGACGAGAATGGCTGGGAAAGACGACCAAGTCGACGCAGTCGAGGTCATCGTTTGTGCGAATTACTTGAAGGCACTTGGCGATCCCTATCGTCTGCAAATCGCTCGCGCGCTGCAAAACGGCGCGATGAGCGTCTCGGATTTGGCGTTGTTGCTCGAATT
>DNWZ01000273.1:0-2580 GCA_003506095.1 Planctomycetaceae bacterium
GGTTGTCGAACTTGCTCTTGGTGGCTGAATCGTTGACATTGATCGCTGGCACCTTCAAACGGCCGGTTTGCGCCAACACGATCAGGCGGTGAATCCCCGCGGTGGTTTCTTCGCTGATACCACGGATGTTAGTCAGCAGTTCGGGATACTTTTCGTGAACCATGGCGGTCAAGTCGCCGCCATCGTCGAGAATCATGTTCAGCGGTTCGCCTGATGGGAACATGAGCGTTTGCTCGATGCACCAATCGAACTCTTCAGCCGACATCCCTTTCCACGCGTAAACCGGAATGCCAGCGGCCGCAATTGCCGCAGCGGCGTGATCTTGGGTACTGAAAATATTGCAGCTGCTCCAAGTGACTTCAGCACCGAGTTCAACCAGAGTCTCGATCAAGACAGCGGTCTGGATCGTCATGTGCAAGCATCCGGCAATTCGAGCCCCCGCCAGCGGTTTGTCTTTACCATATTTCTCGCGCAAGGCCATCAAACCCGGCATTTCATTTTCGGCAAGTCGAATTTCTTGGCGACCGAATGCGGCCAACGAGATATCTTTGACTTTATACGGCAGTCGGTCGGTGGCTACTTGAGACACTGGGGAAAACTCCAAAAGGATCATGAGTTGAAAATCGGATGGTGATGATCGACGGTTTCGCCGACGTTGGGTGCGTAACCGCAACCTTTTTCCATCCTCGACAGCATTCTAGACGGATTTTTTACTTTTTTGCAGCCTAAGATTGCCAAGGAATCGCATAAAAAAGATCAACCAGCGACGGGAGGCGGATTACCGGAGCTTCCACGGGGCGACCTAAACCTGCAGTGGGCCACCCCAAGCTTTCATCGCTGCGGCGACGAATCGCTCGATCTTGCGGCGGCATTTCTTCCCTCGCGGCTCTTCAACGCCGCTTGCGACATCAATCGACTGTGCGTGCGAGCGAGCGATCGCCTCGCCCACCGTTTCTGGCGTCAATCCGCCCGCCAATGCCCAGCCGACGGGCTGCGAGCGGCCCGATGGGGAAATATTTTCCGAAGTTGCTTCGATTTTTGACCAACGGCCGATCGTTTCCCAATCCAATCGCAGCCCCAATCCACCGCCGTGTGCTCCCGCATCCGCGTCAAAAAGCAGGGGAAAATCGCTGGCCAGCCACGGTTCAACAGCCGCGGAGATATCTTCCATACGCAGCGGACCAGCCGCCAACCGCAAAACTCGGATGACCTGCCACCCATGGTCGCCCAGCCACTGTGCATCCTCCACGCTTTGGCCGCCATGCAGCTGAACGGCATCAAGCTGGGCAATTTCGGCAATTCCCGCAATCTCCACCGGGGATTGATCGACAAACACGCCGATTCGCATCAGCGCGTGCTGTGCCGCAACTTTCGATAACTTGCCAGCGAACGAAGGGTCGACAAAACGAATGCTTGGCGGGTGGAAGTTCAGCCCCACCGCATCGGCCCCGGCGTCCGCGACCGCCTCGATATCCTGTTCGCCCGTCACACCACAGATTTTGATTCGAAACATCGGTCTACCGTCCGCATAACCGTCATAAGTATGCTCACCTTGATCGGCAAGCAATGCCGAAAACAAGGAAGAGCCGATACGAGAAAAGACCGCGCCCTTGAGGCACGGGGCCAGCCCTTTTTCGGACAAGCTTTAAAGTGAGCGGGAGAGCGTTGAATCGATTGTCGATGGCAATGCAAACCTGTTCACACCAGTAAACAGCGTAACGGAGTGACCGTTTTGTTTCGACAGGCATGGACATGGTCGCAAAATTGGTACGAACCGGCAATTGTCGGTGCGGCCGTAGCGCTGTTCGGTTTGGCGTACCTGTTGCCACTTGCGAACGATCAAACCGAGTCGCTTGTTCCATCGTCTGAAGCTCCACCCACTGCGTATTCGCTGGGGTTGTACGATATCCCGCAAGGCGAACAGTTTTATCGCGAAAAATGGATCGCAGAAGCGAACGCCTTTTACGCAGCGAATCCGCCTAAAAATACCAATTCGGCTAACGCACCAGCGCGGCAAGACTCGGCGTCGATGGTCATTCCTGCCTCAGCGCGGATGCCGGTCCAACCCGATGCAATCGCGTTGCAGGACGAACCGGAGATTGCCCAATCGGCCTCGATTGTGACATCCCAAGGCGAATCACCGCCGCTAGGAATCGAACGGGCAACTCAGGCCAATCCGATTCGGGCTCAGGCCGTGATGGCGCTGCCGGCGCATGCTCAGCGTTGGAGAGTCGTGACCTGTTTGGCGGCGGGTTTATTGGCCAGTCTGCTTTTCGTATCGATTTGGCCAGCGAATGCATTCAATGAACCGGCTTCGCCAAGCATGAATCACCAAGCGGATCTGGTCGGTCGCGGCGAAGTGATTCCGGTTCGGATCCCATCGGCTTGGATCGGGCTGCGGCCAACTTTGCGACAAACCGTACGACGCGGTGTGCTCAGCGGCAGCTATCTGATCGCTGCGATCGGTGCATGGGGCATTGTCTCTTAGAGCCGATCCGAAAGGGGACCGAGCGACCGGTTTCGTGATACGGCAAATGGTTGGCTTGGCCGTGAGCGTTCTGGTACCATAGGAGTCGATGG
>DNWZ01000273.1:2607-22528 GCA_003506095.1 Planctomycetaceae bacterium
CCGCCATGAAGATGCCGCTGAACCGATCGCATCGTCCGAGATGGGTAATCACCGCGCTGAGCATCGTCGTTTCGGTCGTCGTGTCGAATCGGCAGACGATCGCAGCGTCACCCGATTCGATCGACTTTTTTGAGCAGCGGATCCGCCCCGTCCTGGTGGAACACTGTTACGAGTGCCATGCGGCCGAGACCGAACAACAGGGTGGACTGAGCCTCGACACAAAGGCCGGTTGGCAAATCGGCGGCGATTCGGGTCCGGCCATTATTCCTGGCGACGCGGCGACCAGTCGATTGATAAGGGTCATCGCCTATCAAGACGCTGAGCTCGAAATGCCGCCTGACAGTCAATTGCCACAAAACATCATCGATGATTTTCGGTCATGGATTGATGCTGGCGCGATCGATCCACGCAATGAACATCCTGACAATGTCGCAAAAAAACGCGATGCTGCCATCGATTGGGACCGAGCTCGCCAGCATTGGGCTTACAAGCCGATCGAATCAACAATGCCACCGGACGTCACTCACGGTGTAGGATCGCTGGCCGATTGGCCTAGAAGTCCGATCGATCATTTCGTTTTAAAATCCTTGCAATCCCAAGGCTTAATGCCAAACGACCGAGCCGATCGTTTTGCATTGATTCGCAGGTTGTCGATCGACCTGACTGGTCTGCCGCCTGAGCCGTCACTGCTGGAGTCTTATAAGACCGCAAGCGACGAACCGATTGCCTATGAACAGATCGTCGATCGGATGCTGGCCTCGCACGATTTCGCCGAACGTTTCGCTCGTCATTGGCTCGATGTCGCTCGCTATGCCGAATCGGTCACGCTGCGCGGTTTGGTTCAACCCGAAGCATGGCGATACCGCGATTATGTGATTGATGCAATTCATCAAGACCGTTCGTGGAAAGATCTCTTTCGCGAGCAAATCGCCGGCGACTTGATCCGAGCCGAATCGGTCGAAACGGCCCAGCGAGCACAAGTTGCGGTCACGTTTCTTTGTATGGGAAATATGAACCTGGAGAATCAGCAAAAACGCGGCTTGGAAATGGATTTCATTGATGAGCAACTCGATACATTGGGCCGAGCGATGCTGGGACAAACCATCGGTTGCGCCCGTTGTCACGACCACAAGTTCGATCCGATACCGACGGCCGATTATTATGCGATGGCGGGTATCTTGCACGGTTCAGTCGGCATCGAACATTCGAACGTTTCGCGTTGGATCGAAACCCCCTTGCCGTTGACGTCTGAAGAGGCGAGCCACTGGAACTCGATTGAAGAGGAATGGAGCAGCATCAGCGCGGAACTGGCGAGCATTAAAAAGAGCATGGGCCCGATCACGCAGCCCAATCGATCAACGGTCGTGTCAGCAAAGTTACCAGGCATCGTCGTCGACGACCGCACAGCCAAACGCGTCGGCCAGTGGCAAGAGTCGAATCATACAAAACCTTATGTCGATGCCGGATACTTGCATGACATGAACGAACAACGAGGCGAGAAGTCGATCACGTTCGAGCCTCAAGAGTTGCCACCGGGACAGTATGAGATTCGCGTTGCATTTTGCGCATCCGAAAATCGATCATCCAAAGCCCAGTTCACTGTATTGAGTGCCGATGGCGAGACCACGGTTGTCGTCAACCAGCGCAAGCCCGCGACGATCGATGGATTGTGGGAATCACTCGGCACATTCCGGGTCGAACCCGCAGGACAAGCATTTGTGATGCTGAGCAATGCCGGTGCAGATGGCCACGTGATCGCTGATGCGATTCAGTTCTTACCGATTCAATCCAGTTCCGCCGCAACTGAAGCTGAAGCGAAAGCATCCAAGGTTGCTCAAGACAGCGGACCAGAAGACGCCCCTGAAAGCGTCGCAGATGAAAAAGCGAAAGAGTTGGCCGCAGCGATTAAAAGATTGACCGCTCGACAATCCGAGCTGCAAAACCAGTTGAAACAGCGCCCCAAAGCGATGGGATTGCGGCGGCGCAAAGACGCGGGCGACTTGCCGATTCATATTCGCGGCAGCATTCACAATCTGGGTGAACCGGTCGGTCGCGGAGTTTTGCAGGTCATCAGCGGCCAGTTGCCACCACTGGAAGTCGCCAGCGATTCTTGCGGGCGAATCGAGTTGGCCGATTGGATCGCGAACGATCGAAACCCACTAGCCAGTCGGGTGCTGGTCAATCGCATTTGGTTGTGGGTCATGGGGCAAGGAATCGTTCGGACTCCCGATAACTTTGGCACCACAGGACAACCGCCGACTCACCCCGAATTGCTCGACTGGTTAACGAGTCAGTTCATTCACGATAATTGGTCGATCAAGCGGCTAGTTAAGCAGATCGTCATGTCGTCGACCTACCGCCAATCCTCCCGTTTGCCGTCGATCGATGACCCACGATTGCGGATCGATCCTGACAATCGACTTTGGTGGCGCAGTGACCGCAAACCGGTTTCGGCCGAAGCGATTCGCGATTCCATCTTAGCGATCAGCGGTGAACTCGACCCCAAATCATATGGATCGCGAATTCGCGGAAACATCAGTGCGGATTATGGATACCAGCATGACGACTTGATCCGCAGCATCTACATGCCAGCATTTCGCAACGCGATCCCTGACCTGCTGGAGACCTTTAACTACACCGATACGAGTTTTGTCACTGGACAACGGCAACGAGGCATTGTCGCGCAGCAAGCACTTGCGATGTTGAATCATCCCTGGATTGCCAACCGCGCCTCAGCGGCGGCGGAGCGAAATTTACGAATCGATTTGCGAAGTGAACTTCCGCAAACCTCAAGCGATCTAGACGCGCGTATCGAATATGCATTTTTGCAAACCGTATCGCGCCACCCAGATCAAGCCGAACTGGAAGCTGCGAAACAATTTGTCGACGCCTATTTCCAGTCGATCACAAGTTCGCCCCCGAGCGACGCTGCGATCGACAACAAAGCGTTGCGTCAATCCTTAGCACAGCTTTATCAAGGATTGTTTGCGACGGCTGAGTTTAGGCAATTGGATTGACGTTACGGGGCAATGGCGAAGCGACTTCTAAAGATTTGAGATTCAAGGTCAATTGAAATGTCAAACGAATTACTGATTCCTCGACGTCGTTTATTGCAAGCGTCCGGTTGTGGGTTTGCATGGTTGGCTGCCAGCGGGATCGCGGCGTCATCGGCGAGATCACGTGCCGTGGCGACGGGACCACGCCCTGTCGCTGAATCGCAATCGGCGGCCGGTGTCGCGCCAGGATATCATTTTGCCCCACGAGCCAAGCGAATCATCTTCTTGTTCATGCAAGGCGGCCCGAGTCACGTGGACACGTTCGATTTTAAGCCCAGCATGATCAAGCATGATGGCCAATCGATGCCTTTTGACGATTCACGCTCCATTGCCCAGACCGGCCGACGCGGCGATTTGCATCGTGTGATGAAGTCACCTTGGCAGTTCCGCCAATATGGCGAAGGTGGACATTGGGTTTCGGACCTGTTTCCCGAAACGGCCAAGCATGCAGACGATCTGTGCATGATTCATTCGATGCATACAGAAGGAGTCGCTCACGGCCCGGCGACGCTGTTCTTGCATACCGGCGCAACCAATTCGATTCGACCATCCATGGGATCGTGGATTCATTATGGTTTAGGTACTGAAAACGAGAATCTGCCGGGCTTTGTCACCATCGCGCCGCCGCTGGGCAATGGCGGCCCAAGGAACTTTGGCAATGCATTCTTGCCAGCGGTTCATCAAGGGACGCCGGTCGGGCGGGCGGACAGTCGGGGCGATGATTTGATCCTTCGAAACGCGAATGTCGCCGACACGGAAGTCCCCCACACTCGCCGTCGCCTTGATTTTGTCCAGCAACTCAATCGCCATCGTTTGGACGAACAGCCCAATGATGGCGAACTGGACGCAATGGTGCGGAGTTACGAACTCGCTTGGCGAATGCAAACCCACGCGCCTGAGATTTTTGACGTCAACAACGAAACGCAAGCGACATTGGATGCGTATGGGATTGGCAATGGCCCGACCGATGCGTTCGGTAAACGTTGCCTGCTTGCACGTCGGCTTTGCGAATCGGGCGTGCGTTTCATTCAGGTCAACTATGGAGACAATAGTGCGAACCCCGCTTGGGACCAACACAGCAACTTGCCAAAACACGCTGACCACGCCAAAGCGGTCGATCGTCCGATCGGCGCTTTATTGGAAGACTTGAAACAACGCGGCCTGTTGGAAGACACTCTGGTTTGGTGGGGCAGCGAGTTTGGCCGCACGCCCTATGCGCAAGCCAACGGCACAGGACGCGATCACAATCCAGCAGGTTTCACGGTTTGGATGGCCGGTGCGGGCGTTAAGCCCGGCTTTCATTTTGGCGAGACGGACGAATTGGGGCATCGCGCAGTCACGAAAAAAGTGCATATGCATGACCTGCACGCAACGATCTTGCACCTAATGGGCCTGGACCATCAACAATTAACCTTCCAACATGCCGGCCGAGATTTCCGTTTGACGGATGTGTATGGACGAGTCGTTGAAGGCATCCTTTCCTAACGGTTCTTAGATGACCCCAGTGGCAACGTGACCGATGGGCTACCAAAGACCGGTTTGCGTCATGGCATCGTCGACAGGCAACTGTTTGTCCTCATCGTCTTTGGCCTGCGTTTGGCCCAATGGAGCGAATTGTGGACTTATAATAGGATCTAAAGATCCGCTTGGTAGGAGCACAGGTTCCGTTGATGCGAGCACCGAGTTCGCTTGTGGCGTTGATTGCACATTAGGTTGGACAGCAGAATCACCCCCCCCGGAAAACGCCTGTGTAGAAGCGACTTCGGCGTCGTCGGCGACTGCGGAACTGGCCACAGCAGTGGCGTCCCCATTGATGGTCCTGAGCGTGGCGATCCACGCAGCGGACCCTACGGGCAGGGTCGAGGTGATGGCCAAGCGATTGTAAACGTACGCGGCTCGCAACCCGATTTCGCGAAAGTTTTGATTCGCCAAGTTTTGGCCCACAGCAAGCGTCACGGTCAAATCGTTTGAACCGCCATCGATATAAGCTTGCGGTTGCGTTTGAACAATTCGATAATTTCCCGCAGCGACGTCCAGGAACTCGAACTGGCCATTATCGCCCGTTGTCGTTGTTCGGGTGGCGTTGGTTGCAACATTGATTAAGGTGATCACCACGCCGGGAATTCCTTCGAGTTCGCCAGGCGAGTTGTTGGAATCGGTGTCGGCGAACACGGTTCCGGCGATGCGATCGGCTTGGCCAGGGTCTTGCTCGGTCGCGACAATCGATCCATCGGTCGGATCAGGCCCAGCGATGGGCGCGGGGTTGACCGGAATGGTGCCTTCGTTCAGTCGCACTTCCACCAAGTCGATGGCTGATTCGGTATCGGGCGCAACCGCGGGACGAATTCGAAATCCCAAAATGGCCAGCGATCCGGCGCCGGTGGGCAGAGCGGACGAAGACGAGATAAAAATCACGACGGTACCCGCCTGGGCATCGACGTTGGCGACCACCTGCGTATCGCTTGCACTCTGCCACGAGGTGCCTGCGACAATATCGTCGGCGGCCAGCGTGAAGATGTCCGGGTCGTAGGCGATTCGGATCTCTGCCCCGCGCACGCCTGCGGCGTTATCGATGTTCACAGGTGTGGCGACTTCTGCACCCACCTGGCCACTGAGGTCGTCGGGAATGTCGACCGCAGCCAACAGACGTCGAAGTTCGAGATTTTCAAAGCCGAGGCGTCGGGCGAATGAACTCATGAACTTTACTCTCGTATCAAGGTGGTGATCGACCAAGCGGCATGTTGCCGCCGGGGTCGCCTATTTGTCGTGGATCGCTGGTTTTAACAAGGGCGAATCGACGGCGGCCCGAAGTCACAATCGCTACGACAACTACTACTAGACTCCTTTTCGCCATTTTTTGTTTCGTCAATCCAGGGAACTTTCTCAGACTTCGCGTAACTAAAGGAGGCCCCTTTTTCCCGGCGAAACATAGGCAACCCTTGCCGCCTGTGCCGACTTTGCCGATTGCGATAAAATTGCGGCCTGAGGCGAGTCTCCCGATTGCTCGGGGCTTGTGTGGCCAAATGTGTCGTCGGCACCGAATGAAAAGAATATCCCTCCGTGTTTTGCAACGTTGTTTTTTGGGTGCTTACGAAAAATCCCGCGACAGTTGATCTTCTGTGTAAACGAGAACTCGCATGAAACGATTAAGAGATTGGAGCCGTCGGCTAAAGCGAATCGCGCTTGGGCAGTCGATTGAAAAGAGCGTTCCACCGGTTTTGAATCGTATTTCACGCTCGTTGCGAGTCGAGCCGCTCGAAGACCGCCGCGTGATGGCCGTCACGGTGGAAGCATTCACGCCCACCCCCAGTGGATTCACCGCCCAATTGAGCGAAGAGATTCGGATCGAAAATCTGAACCTGTACAATTCGCAAAGTGGTGATATGGGCGTTGCGGACGTCACGCTGCAGGGTGCAACAGGCGGCAATATTCGTGGATCTTTGATTGTCGATGGAACAAACCTAACGTTTGTTGCTAGCGGCGGTGTTTTGCCTGCCGACTCTTACACGGCAACATTGCGTAGTTCCGCAAATGGCGTTGTGGATGCCGCGTTGGGGCAGCTGCTTGACGGCGAGTTCAGCGGAGCATTCCCCTCGGGCAATGGCACTCCCGGTGGCGACTTCGTATTTTCATTCACGGTCTCGTCAGTTCCGGCATTGGTAATCTCGTTGCCCGATTTCGCCAGAGGTCCGGCACAGGCAATCAACGTCCCGGCACTGGGCAGTGGAACAGCGCCACAAACCGGTTTGCCGATTCGGTTCTCGCAAACCGCTGGCATCACGTCGCTCACGATGACCATCGCATATGACCCAGATCTGTTGGACATAACCGATGTTGGTCTCGGGCCAGACGCTCCGGTAAACAGTCAAGTTGAAGCGAACTTCGATGTTCCTGGACAAGTCACCATCGCTTTCTTTTCGCTCGAACCGTTGCCCAGTGGTGACGGCGACTTGATCCAACTGGTCGCTTCTATCCCTGAAGATGCGGTTTACGGAAGTGCTCATGCGATTCGAATCTCAGCGATTGAGATCAATGCCGGAGCGATTCAAGGGATTGGTGATTCGGCGGTTCACGTTGTTGCATTTCCAGGCGACAGCAACGGAAATGGTCGTTACGACGCCGAAGATGCTCGTTTGATTGCGCGCGTTGGCGTCGGACTCGATACCGGTTTTGTGGTAAGCCCCTCAACCGGTTCACCATCGAACCAGCGTTTGTTCGCCTTGGTCGATCCTGTGATCATTGGTGACGTGACCGGCGCGGGTGGGATCAGCGCATTGGATGCGAGTGATATTTTGCGGCAAGTTGTCGGGTTGCCGACACCGAATATCCCGGCACTTCCCTCGACACTGGCCCCCACAGCTTTATCACTTTCGTCAACGTCGGTTGCCGAAGCGTTGCCCATCGCAACAACAGTCGGAACATTCTCCACCACCGACCCCAATATCGGCGATACACATACCTACGCTTTGGTCGCTGGCGCAGGTGACACCGACAACGCATCGTTTACCATCAGTGGGAATGCGTTGAGAACGGCAGCAGTCTTTAATGCCAGCGTTAAGTCCTCTTATAACATCCGCGTGCAAACGACCGACCAAACCGGACGCAGTTTCCAACGGACGTTTACCGTCACTGTCACCGCCGCAAACCAGGCACCGACATCGATCGCATTGAACAACTCGACGGTCAATGAGAACGTTGTAAGCGGTACAACCGTTGGCAGCTTAAGCACGGTCGACCCCAACCCATCGGATACACACACCTACACGCTTGTCAGCGGCACCGGATCAACCGACAACGCGTCATTTGCAATCTCTGGAAACAGTCTTGTGACAGCGACGGCGCTCAATTTTGAAACGAAATCGAGCTATTCCGTCCGTGTCCGATCAACCGATTCGTCCGGATTGTTTACTGAACAATCCTTTACGATCACGGTTACCAACGTCAACGAAGCACCGACGTTGATCGCGCTGACCAGCAGCACGGTTGCGGAAAGTTCACCTATCGGCAGCTCGGTCGGTACTTTCAGTACGACAGATCCTGATGTCGGCGATTCCCACACTTACACGTTGGTGATCGGCACCGGATCGACCGACAACGCGTCGTTCCAAATCGTCGGCAATGCGTTGCAAACCGCGACAATCCTTGACATTGAAACCCAGTCGTCTTATTCGATTCGCGTTCGCAGCACCGACACGGCCGGGTTGTTCACAGAGCAAACCTTTACGATCACGGTTACCAACGTCAACGAAGCACCGACGTCGATCGCACTGAACAATAGCACCATTTCAGATGCATCTCCAATCGGAACCGTTGTTGGCACGCTGTCATCGGTGGACCCAGATGCTGGCGATACGCACACCTACACACTCGAAGTTGGCACCGGCAGCACCGATAATGTGTCGTTCACGATCGTGGGCAACGAACTGAGAACGGCGTCCGCAATCGACCTGCTATCGCAAGCCTCCTACAGCGTTCGGGTGCGCAGCACCGACGCAGGCGGATTGTCTACCGAGTCAGCGTTTTCAATCACGGTCACCGAAGTCAATGTTGGTCCGACCGCAATTGTTCTTGATCCGCTAACGGTAACGGAAAATGCGGCATCGGGTACAACCGTTGGGACTCTGGCGACTACCGACAGCAACGTTTCGGACACGCACACGTACACGCTCGTCAGTGGCACTGGCGACGATGACAACGCCTCGTTTACGATCAGTGGCGATGCGATCGTGACAGCTCAATCATTCGATTTTGAGACCCAGTCGTCTTATACGATCCGTGTCCGCAGCACCGATGCCGGCGGTTTGTTCACCGAAGAAGCGTTTGTCATTAGTGTCACGAATGTTAATGAAGCCCCGTTGGCGATCGCGATCGACACTTCGGCCATCGAAGAAGGCCAGGCGATCGGTACCGTTGTCGGAACACTGTCCACCACAGACTCTGACGCTGGCGATTCGCATACTTATACAATCGTTTCCGGTGATGGTGACGACGACAACGCGTCATTTACGATCACGGGAAGTAACTTGGTTGCGGCCGAAGTGTTCGATTTCTCAACCCAGTCATCTTATACCGTTCGTGTTCGCAGCACCGACGACGGCGGATTGTTCACCGAAACGGCACTCGTGATCACCGTCACGGAAATCAATGTCGGACCGACGGCGATTGTGGCTGACAATCTCGACATTCAAGAAGGGCAAGCGATTGGTACCTTAGTCGGCACGCTGACCACAACCGACGCAAACATCGTTGATTCGCACATCTACACGCTTGTGGCCGGCATTGGTGATGACGACAATGCGTCGTTTACCCTTAATGACGATGAAATACTTTCGGCCGAAATCTTTGATTTCTCGGTGAAGTCGTCTTATACGATTCTCGTCCGCAGCACCGATGCTGGTGGTTTGTCGGTCGATCAGATCCTGATCATCACCATCAACGAAGTTAACGTCGCACCCAGTGCCATCTCACTCGATACATCCGTGATCGCCGAAAACTCTGTTTCGGGCACTGCTGTCGGTACACTATCGACGACAGATGGCAACGCGACCGATTCTCATACTTTCACGCTCGCAACAGGCACCGGCGACGACGACAACGGATCGTTTGCGATTGTTGGTAATGCGCTCGTCACGACTGAGTCGTTCGACTTTGAAACCAAATCGTCTTACACAGTGCGTGTTCGCAGCACCGATGCAGGTGGCCTTTTCACTGAAGAAGTGTTCGCCATTTCGGTGTCAAACGTCAATGAAGCTACGACGCTGATCGAACTCAGTTCATCCTCGATTGAGGAAGGATTGCCGATAGGAACAATTGTTGGCGCATTGACTTCGACCGATCCAGATACGGGCGATTCCCACACCTACATGCTAGCGGTCGGCACGGGCGACGATGATAACGGATCCTTTACGATCTCAGGCGGTGACCTCGTAAGCGATGAAGTTTTCAACTTCGCAACGAAATCGTCGTATTCGATTCGCGTGCGCAGTACGGATATCGGTGGATTGTTTACCGAAGAAACGTTTGTGATCACAGTCACGCAAGCGAATGTCGCGCCAACCGCGATTGCTTTGGATAACCTCGCTATTCTCGAACAGGCAGTCGTTGGAACCACGGTAGGCACCTTAACGACCACAGATGCGAATGTCATTGATTCGTTTACCTACACATTGGCTGTGGGCACGGGAGACGATGACAACGCATCGTTCACGATTGCGGGTGATCAAGTTGTGTCTGCCGAAGTGTTTGACTTCCCCACGAAGTCGTCTTACTCGATTCGCGTGCGCACTACCGACGCCGGTGGATTGTTCACTGAAGAAACCTTCATCATCACAATCACCAGCACCAATCAGGCTCCGACCGCAATTGCTTTGGACAATGCTCTCATTTTAGAAAACGAGCCTATCGGAACCACCGTTGGCGTTCTGTCGACTACTGACTCCGATGTTGGCGATTTTCACGTTTATTCACTCGCCACCGGTCCTGGGGATGACGACAATGCGTCGTTCGCAGTTTTCGGCAATGAGTTGATTACAAACGACATTTTTGATTTTTCGACGAAAAGTTCTTATACCGTCCGAGTCCGTTCGGCAGACGATGAAGGCCTATTCTTCGAGCAGGTTTTTGTGATCACCGTTACCGAAATCAATGTCGGACCGACTGCGGTGCTGCTCGATGCGATGACGATTCTGGAAAATGAAGTTGTGGGCACCGTGGTTGGCAATTTGTCTTCAACGGATGCCAATGTGGTAGAATCTCATACCTATACAATTGTCTCAGGCGACGGTGATGACGATAACCCATCGTTCGCGATCTCGGGTACCCAATTGGTGACCACCGAAGCCTTTGACTTCGAAACCAAATCCTCTTACAGCGTTCGGATTCGAACCACCGACATCGGTGGATTATTTACGGAAGATTTCTTCGTGATAACGGTATTGAACGTCAACGAAACGCCGACGGCAATCATTCTTGATAATAGCACGGCGGTAGATTTGGCGCCGATTGGCACCGCCATTGGCCAGTTTAGCACCACGGATGTCGACGCCGGTGATACTCACTCCTATTCACTGGTCAGTGGCGATGGAGATGACCACAACACCTCGTTCGAGATTGTTAGCGGTGAATTGCGTACGCTGGTCGCATTGGATTTCACGGCGACTCCGACTTACTCGATCCGCGTCCGCACCACGGACTTTGCCGGATTGACCTTTGAGCAAATCTTTACGATCACCGAAACGCCTTAAGCGTTTTTGGGCCTAGAACGTCAAGCTGATCCCTGCAAATCCGTGAATCAAAACGCCGCCGCTGTCCATCAAGACAGACGGCTCGCGGAATCCGGCGGGCGGTTCGGGAGGGAATTGCGATACGCGCCGATCGATTTGGTTCGCTGACTGTGCTGCATCGCTCCAGTAAATCAATTGATATCCCGCTTTGATTTCCCATCCCTAATTGAAGCGAGCACTAACGCCAAGAAACGCTTCGGGCATAACCGTGAAGCGGTTCCTGGAATGCGTACCCATATTCGTCGTTTGCGCTAGCAGACCTCCGGCAAGTGCCTCTGTTCCGCCGCCGGAACCGGGGACGGTGTTTGTCGTTCGGCCATCGATGATCACTTCGGTTCGGATTGCTTCGCCGGGGTCAGACGCGGGTTTCGGGTTTCGACGAACCGTAAATAAGGGATCCAGTTCCTGGCTTTGCAGTACGTCGTCGCCGAAGCAGTTAAAGCCATTCGCCTTGGGTGGCCAGGGACGAGGCCTTTGTAAAAACAAAGACGGATGTGTTTTCCTCCGCCGCCGACATCAGAAAACGTTGCCCGCGAATACCACGAATAACCGCCAATGAATCGTAAAACCTGGAACAAACTCAAGTACGTTCAATTCGCGATCATTCGCGCCATTGGCGGGCAAATCAACGGGGGCCGACGGGGGCACAGCGTATTGTAGGGAAGGCTTCGCCGGGGTCAGCCACGGGATTCGGGATTCATCGAAATCTTATAAATGCGGAGATCGGACAGAATGTTGTGACTGACCGGCGGAGCGGTCAGCGACGCTGGGCCACGAACCGAGCTTGTCTCGGTCGAGCAATGATCATCACCAGAGCCGAAACGCATCGCCCCATTTCATCGTCCGCCCGCCGGAGGCGGGCGGAGAGACGGCGACAGGATAGACGCTTGGTCTGGTGTTGATCATCAACCCACGGAGACAAGCTCCGGTGGTGTTGGATTGCGTTGGCCCAGGACTGCTGGACACTTGAGAAATTTTCGAGAATGCGCTCAGGAGATATCTATGTCAGGGAATGCGAAACGGAAGCGACGCTCGTTTAGCGACGAGTTCAAACACAGTGCGGTCGAGCTGATCGTCAAGCAAGACTATTCTTTCAGGGCTGCGGCCGATGCAGTCGATGTCGACGAGACGACCTTGCGAGACTGGCATCGGCGGTTGGCCCCTGCGACGGAACCGAGCTCGGAAACTGCCACACTTCAAGAATTGACCGAAGAAAACAAACGACCTCGCAAACTGCTGCAGCGAGCCGAGATGGAACGCGAAATCCTTAAAAAAAGCAACGGCGTACTTCGCGAAGGAGTCACAGTGAAATACGCCTGGATCAAAACCAACAAGGCCCCCTTTTCGGACAAATCCTAGAACGTCAAGCTGATCCCCGTTTGCAATCCGTGAATCAAAACGCCGCCGCTGTCCATCAAGGCCGTCGGGGCACGGATGCCGGCGGGCGGTTCGGGAGGGAATTGCGATACGCGCCGATCGATTTGGTTCGCTGACTGTGCTGCATCGCTCCAGTAAATCAATTGATATCCCGCTTTGATTTCCCATCCATAGTTAAAGCGAGCACTGACGCCAAGAAACGCTTCGGGCATAACCGTGAAGCGGTTCCTGGTATGCGTACCCATATTCGTCGTTTGCGCTAGCAGACCTCCGGCAAGTGTCTCTGTTCCGCCGCCGGGACCGGGGACGGTGTTGGTCGTTCGGCCATCAATGATCACTTCGGTTCGATTGTTGCCCAGGCCCAGTGTACCGCGAGCGTGAAGACGCAGCACGCCCAAAGTTTCTGTGTAATCGAGCCCCAATACTAAACCCTGGAACCGGTTGCTCGCTTCGAATCGGTCAAACAGGTCTCGTGTCGTGCCTGAGATGATTTGGCCCTGGGGCTCTGTGTAGGTAGATGACTGTGAAATCAGCAGGCTGTCTTCGAGAGATGCATAACGCAACCCGATCAACGAATCGATTCGCCTGCAGGAGTTTTGAAATTGCATGTCGCGGCGCAACGCTTCGACATGATGAAACGCTGAACTCTGATCGACGGTAACTTGTCCCGTCAGAAAACTGGGGTGCGCGATCAACATCGCCGCTTCGATACCCGCGCCGGTGTCGATGATAGGGCGTCCTAACCGGGGAAATGCGTCGCTGCCGAATCGGACGCTCTGACGAGCTTCCGGTAACCCGCTGTAGAAGATCTCCACTCCACGAGTGTGGCAATCATCAAACCACCATCCACCGCCGATTCGAATCCCTGATTCGGTGAAGTCATTCGAACCGCCACCAAACAGAGTCGACCCCGGCTGGCCTAATACACCCGTTGCATTCGGCAGTGCCCCATCGGGGCTGGACCGAAACAACGGAGGCAGATCGCCACCGGTTGTTGTGTAGTGAAGATAATCGACCGACAGCCAATTGCCGCAATTTCGGTCAAAGTCATTGGTGAAGTCTGTTGAGTCAACGCAGTCCGAGCATCCAGCGTCACAGGCACCATCGACGAAGGAAAGGTCGCCGTGAATGCTGCGTGTGATTGGCAATTCAGATGGATAAATCACTGACTGGTCTTCGACGAACTGGTGATTCGCCTGACGCAACCCCGAGTCAATGATCGCTTCGGATTCTGGAACCGACGCGGGATCGGGAATCGATGGTGGCGCATGCTGAGAACTCGCGACTCGCCACTGCTTTTTCACCGGCCTGTTGACATGGTCCTGAGCAATGGCAGGCGAAGCAAGAAAACCAATTGCGGCAATCCAGCGAACGGCATGACTGGCCCGCGTTTGGCCTAATGAGGTCAAACGTGAACGCAGATCTAGCGACTTCGAAAAATCGGACGATTGGCGCAGACGGCGTCTCAACGACAGTACGCAAGCACAAGCCACGAAGGCCCAGGCCGCGATCAGCGGTGAAACCGATCGACGTCGGCTCGTTCTTAAACGATAGCAAAGCATTGCAAATCCGCCATGCAGGAATGCCCCCCTGCAAACAGATAATCTTTGTTATCGTCGTGATCGGACTCGAGCTTTGATTAAATCAGCAAAGATTCAAAAATCAATCAGATTCGTTCATGTTTCCGGGTAGGGATCGCCCCCATCCTAACGACCGAGGTGTCACGCAGTGCTGCGCCGTTCAGTGGCGTCATCGCACTTTTGCCCCGTGGAGCTATCGTTGCCCGGCAAAGGATCTAAGATAGGCGATCTTGCTGAAGAATTTATCCGAAACGGCCCCATTTGATGGTTTTCAAGAGATGCTGCGAAAAGACGGGACAGCTACACCGAAGTCTGCGTACGAGAACCGGAACGACGAAGACCAAATGGACGGCAAATACCAAAGGGGCGGACTGCGGGGAATTCTGTTCAGCGTGTCGGTTCAAGTTTTCTCTTTGCTCTGTTGCGGCGTCGTGTGGGCAGAAAACGAAGGGCGGCCGTTGATTTCAAGCATGTCTTATGAACGCCCGATTCGAATCGAGGCTGGCGGAAAGGCGATTGATTTGGGTCAACATGCCACAACCCGTTGTTACGACTGGGACAGCGATGGCGATTTTGATCTCCTGGTCGGCTGTGGCGACGGTCGGTTGTTGCTTTTTCGAAACAACGCAACCGCCAAGCAACCGCAGTTGCAAGAAGGCGTACCGATCACCGCTGGAGATCGCGACCGATGGGGCGACTCGTACACCGGCCTTGCACTAGCAAATCTTGTCGGCGATTCGCTGTTGGATCTGATCGTTTGTCATTCTGGAAACCAGATCACCATCCATCGAAACATCGGCACGAATCAAGTCCCGGTGTTTGAATCAAAAGGATTGAGTTTCGAAATCCAGGAAAATTGCCAGGGGCGGTTTGATGTGGCCGACTGGGACCAGGACGGCTTAATGGATCTGGTGACCGGATCATTCAGCGGCAATCTGGTGTGGTATCGCAACGAGGGCAATGGTCAATCACCCAAGTTCGGCAAAGGTGAATCATTCGAGGATATCCGCCTGGCTTATAACTCACATCCGCGACTATTGGATTTCAACCACGACGGCAATCTGGATATGCTTCTGGGAGTGAATTGGGGCACTGTTTCACTCTATCTCAACACTGGCACGAATAGAGCGGGTACTGAGAGCCTATCCGAAAAGGGCTCTGAGAAAGTGTCTTTAACAAAGAGTCGATTGCTGCAATGGTCTGATGGCTCGGATCTAAACCTACGCAGCGAAAATGGTGACGACACCACGCCCGAGTTAGCGGACTTCGATGGCGACGGTGTTCTCGATTTGATCAGTGGCGGGAAGAACGGGCGCATCTTCCTGATGCGTGGCATCGGTTACTCGTCAAGATTGCAAGTGTTTGAAGAATTGTTGTCGCGTCACGCAGACAATTTGGGGACGGTCTTGAAAGACGATGCTGTAACACGTGACACCCTGTTTGGTGCACTGCATTCCTTGCAAGCCGACTTAGAAAGTGGATTGATCCCCGAAGCATCGCGAGAACAACTGTTTCAGCACTTGTCTGCTTTGGCAAAGCGATACCCGACGCTGCTGGGGCGATCAACGTTTGACCTGGAGTCGAGCCCTCACTTACCCATTTTGGCCGGACAGTTTTGGGTTGTCGTGTTGGAAGCTTTGGCCGATTCGGTCGAAAATCGCCAGCGAGTTGCCGACTCGCTCGACTTTCAATCCGGGCATCGAAACCTGCTTGTCGATTTCGGCGTGTTGCTGGTCGATAATGACGTCGCAACGCCTGAGCATCTCGAAGCGATGCACCGTTTGATGATGGCGATGCCGCGAGCGGTCTGGGATGTCGAAACGATCACGATCGCTGATTGGTTGGGACCGGCAATCAAGACTCAAAAGATTCGTTCTCGAACGGGCGTGAATATTTTTGCATTACCGTTGGGACGTCCGGAAAACAGTTTTCCTAGCGACAGCCCCAGGCCCGGTACAACAGACGTTTTTATGATCTGCCTGGCGCATGAACTGGCGCATAACATGCTCGACACCGTCGGTCGACGCATCCGCCCAGAATTGTATGAACGAAAGTTTGAATGCCTTGCTCAAGCCGCAGGGCCGCATGTCGTTTATCGTTCGCCAAAGTCGCGTGGGATCGACTTCGTCGAAACCAAAAAGAATTTCAAAACGATCGGCGCGTGGGACGGGGATGATACGAAGTGGGACGAAGCCTGGAAAAATTACTTCAAAGATAAAGAACAGTTCGACCGAGCCTATACCCGTGGCAATGTGCAGTTTTTTCTGGATGCCCCTCAGGAAGCATTCGCAACTTTAGCGAATCAATACTTTACCGACAGTCAACTGATGCTGGAGCTCTGCAAGACGCGTTGGGAAGCCGGACATCGCTCCAATATCAATCAGTTTCTCTTGATCGCCGATTATTTGAGCGAAGGGGGAAATGATCTTCGGTTCTATACCATGCGTCCCGGTGGTGGGTTACAGATATCCAAGGCCAGCCTGGTTCGTGATCCATTGGGACGTATCGTCGAGGTGCGATCCAAGGGCACCACTGCAACGTTCGATTACCAGGACGGCGGCCTTGTCACGGGGCTTGGTTGGTCGAACGAAGATGCTGGAAACCGGTGACCGAAAGTTGCCGCATCTTGGCACGCCTTCTGCTGCAAGGCGTCTGTATGCAGGGCGTCTGTATGCGTCACGGGCCGGAATCATTCAGCGTTCCCAGAAACAAAACATTCACCAATGCTTCTTGCGATAATCAACGGAGCGATTTGGCTTTCGGTTTATTTTGGAATCGTCGTTTTCGCAACTCTGTTTTTTCTTACCGGGGACGTACCGCCACCACGGACATTTTGGATTGAGTTCGGCGTTTTGCTTGGATTCGCGCTGATCCTGACGATTTCGCTGCAATTCGCGCTTACAAGTCGCTTTCGTGGCGTTGGTGCACCTTTTGGAACCGATGCCGTGCTTCAGTTCCACCGCTACGCCGGCATACTGTTGCTGTTTTTTTTAGTCGGGCATCCGTTCATTCTGTTTTTCGCCGACTCTGAATATCTGAAGTTTCTGGATCCGAGGGAGAATGCTCCAAGAGCAATAACGCTTGTCATTGCGACGATCACAATGACCCTGATCGTCGTGCTTTCACTTTGGCGCAAGTCGATCGGCCTGAGTTATGAGTGGTGGCGACTGAGCCATGGTCTCATGTCTGTTGGTGTGGTCCTTGTCGGAATCGTCCACGCATGGCAGGTAGAGCACTATGTTCAAGGTTGGTGGAAACGCGGGCTACTGGTGCTTATCGGCGGGTCAGCAATCTTTTCCTACGCCCACGTTCGTTGCATTCGCCCCTGGAGGATGCGACGATTTCGATACCGGGTTGCTGAAGTGCGAGATGAACGAGGTGAATCGGCAACCATCGCTCTTGAACCGATAGGGCATGCCGGAATGACTTTTCGCGCCGGTCAGTACGCTTGGTTAACGTTAGGCGATTCGTCGTTCAAATTACAACAGAATCCTTATTCCTTTTCATCGAGCGATCAATTGTCGCCTGGGCTTGTTGAGTTCACCGCCAAAGAACTTGGGGATTTCAGTGAGCGGTTGATCGATTCTGCGGTTGGCACACAGGCATTCCTTGAGGGACCTTACGGATTGTTTTGTCTCGATGACGATTCGCCGGGTGCTATTTTTATTATGGGAGGAATCGGAATCACGCCAGCCATCAGTATCTTGCGCAGTGCCCGAGACCGAAGCGACCAGCGGCCATTTTTGGTGATTTACGGAAACGCGACGTGGGATGGAATTGCCTTTCGCAATGAACTCGAATCGCTGAAGGGACAAATCAATCTTCGCATTGTTCACGTGCTGTCCGATCCGGAATGGGACTGGCAAGGCGAAAAGGGTTATATTTCACAAGAGGTTTTACAGCGTCACATCAGCGATCAAGAGCGTGATTATCCGGTCTTCGTTTGCGGGCCGGAACCGATGATGGATAGCGTTGAAAAAGCTTTGCTGGCTATGGGGATTTCGTTGCATCAGATCCGGGCCGAGCGATTCGATATCGTGTAATTTGACATCGTGTGATTTGACATCGTGTAAAGAAGTAGACGCATTTGTATTTAGGAGGAACCTTGACAATGATTCCCAGTCACATACTGATCAAACGCGTCACCGAAGTCCTGGTCACGCTGATCGTTGCCGCGCTATTACTGATCGCATGGTTGCTGACGCAACCGGCCTGATGCCATTGGGAAAATCGGCTGCATTCGTTTTCACGGATTCGTTGTGTCACCTGGAGTGGTGATGGGCGACGCGGGACCTGGGTCTGTGAACTCTGCACTGCCAGCCCCGTGCCGCAAAGCCGGATCGGGATCCGTCACGGGGGGCTCAGTAATCGGCGGTTGTGTAGGCGCTATGTCTTGTGTATCGGTTGCCTTATTGTCACAGCCGAGTATCAACAGACCGATGAAGGCGAGCATTGAAGCGAGGTTTCGTAAGCCCATTTTTTCGTAGCTCTTGCATTTCGTTGTAAGGAAGAGGTTGTCGTCGCAATCGAAAGTTTTTTGGACGACGATTGCCCAGTCCAAGGCCCAAGGAATTGGCAAGGAGAATTGGCAAAGATTGTGCCAGCGCACTGCGTGGCAATTTTTCCTTGCCGCATTTTATGGCGATTAGACTCTGGCCACGTTGCTAGTAGTTCTGAGACGGTAAGCAATTGCGGGCGCATCGATCAGCGGCGCGGTCAACTGTGTCTTGGATGATCAGCACAGACGGCCGCTTTGACGGTCGGTTTTCGCAATGGCGAAATGGCCTGCGGACGCGCCGGGCTAGGGATTGGCATGCAGTTTGGTGAGGACCGTTGCGAGCAGTTTGCCGAGATCACGGGCTTTGGCGTGTTGCTTGGGGTCGGCCAGATTGCCTGAATCTTCGAATGCTTTACCGGCGGATCCAACGGCGATCTGCTCGGGCAGTACCAAAACGCCGATGTTTGCCAAAATCGCACGGACATGGACGAGTCCACGAAGGCCGCCCAGAGCACCCGGCGATGCGGACATGATGACCGCGGTCTTGTCGCTGTACGCGGCAAGCGCCGGATGCGTTTTGTCGGGACGCGAAACCCAGTCAATCGCATTCTTCCACAGCGGGGTGACCGAACTGTTGTATTCCGGGCATGCCAGCAATAGCCCTTGATGCGCCAGAAACAGCTCTTTCAGCTTGATAGCGTTCTCGGGGGGGCCAGACTCGGTTTCGAGGTCTTGATCGTAGATCGGCAGCGGGAAGTCGTCCAAATCGATGTGTGTCACATCGGCACCTGCCTCACGAGCGGCTGTGACGGTGATAGCGAGCAGCTGTCGGTTGAACGATTCGCGGCGGGTTGATCCGGAAAACGCGAGGATTTTCGATTTTGGCATGCTGAGCGTTCCTGTTCGGCTAAAAATTAAGTCCTTGCCAGCAATCTATCGCAAAGCCCAGCCCGGACGCTTGCAGAGACTTAAAAAAACGGACCGGTTTTGGCGATTAAATTGGGTGACGGCGAAACCCAGCCCGGCGATCCTGGTTACAATCAAGGGCCCGCGACGCTGGTCGCTGCGGAACCCGCCTTCATTTTCCTACCTCCCAATCCATCTGACAATGATTCGAACCTGCCCCAT